>NZ_JAAKEA010000012.1:0-797 GCF_011038935.1 Adlercreutzia sp. ZJ138
GGCTGAAACCCAGAGTTCCGCATCGCCGAATTCCCTCATAACGAGAAGCTTTTGGGCGATATCATCATCAGGTGGTCGCTGTGTGTATAGATCGATGAGGACGTTGGTATCAAGCAAAACGCGCATAACGCTCATCCCTTGCTTTGTTAAGCTGTTCGTTGAATGGTTGATTGCTGACGGTGGGACCAACGTACATGGCCTCGAGTGCTGCGCGTATTTTTTCGACTTGCTGGGATGTGAGCGCTCGTTTTTGAGCCCCGGCGGCGCGGAGTGGCTCACGCGCTTTTGGGAGTTGTCGCTCTGCGAGGACAAACTCATAGGCGGCATTGATAAGCTGCGAAGGCGTAGATCCCAGCTCTTTTAAGGTGGCGTTCCCTCGTTCTTTCACGGCGACAGGAACACGTGCTGAAACGATAGCATCCATTCGTACTCCTTTCGGTTGCTCCTAGTATATTGTAATACTGTCTAACAAACAAGTTATTCTTGATATAGAAGTTTTTTCGTGCGGGCGAATTTGCTGCTTGCGTAGAGGATGTGCGGGCGTTATACTAACTAATCGCGTCTGTAGACATATTACCTGACTTCCGAGTTTCGATTTCATTTCTGGTGCTAAGAATTCGACATGGTTTGTAGGTGCACTTCGCTTTGTCTTTTAAACGTTGTGCACCCAAGCCATCGGTGCCATCAGGTGGGTCGTCCTATCCTTCGAACGTGCTTCGGTATGCAGCACTACTGAACATTGGGTATGTTGAATTGACAGTTGACGATGGAATCGATTTGTCCTTTCGTAAGGTAGT
>NZ_JAAKEA010000013.1:0-85145 GCF_011038935.1 Adlercreutzia sp. ZJ138
GTGCACTGCAAGCTTTAGGTATATAGAAGGACAAGGAACATGGATATCATTCGCGCTATCGAACAACAGCAAATGAAGCAGGACATTCCTGATTTTCACGTGGGTGACAATGTGAAGGTTCACTATCGTATTACCGAGGGTAACCGCGAGCGTATCCAGGTGTTCCAGGGTGATGTCATCCGTCGTCAGGGCGGTTCTGTTCGCGAGACGTTTACCGTCCGCAAGATCAGCTTCTCCATCGGCGTTGAGCGTACCTTCCCGGTACATTCTCCCAAGATTGAGAAGATCGAGATCGTTCGTCGTGGTGCCGTGCGCCGCGCTAAGCTGTACTACCTGCGCAACAAGGTTGGTAAGGCTGCGAAAATCAAGGAGAAGGCTTTCCGCTAAGCCGTCAGGTAGCAACGTTTTCTCGAATCCCGCTCATATGAGCGGGATTTTTTTCAGGAGCATACAATATGTCGCAAACTGTGAAAGACATAGCCTGTGCCCTCAGGCGTGCCGATCGATCTGAGCTTGAGGTGTTTGAGCGGAGTCTTGCCGCCGATACGCGAAAAGGGGTGCGTACTGCACTTGAGCGGGCACGGGTGCGCATTGAAATGGAGGAAGCTGAGCAGCGGCGTGTGGCGGCGCTGTACGCATTTGAGGCCGGGCTTGCAGAAAGCCGGGGCGCACGCATTGTCGTGGGCCTTGACGAAGTTGGTCGCGGTCCGCTCGCCGGACCACTTGCTGTCGGAGCTGTGGCACTTGGGCCTGAAATAATCGAGGGTCTGAACGACTCGAAGCAGCTGAAGTCCGAGCAGCGTGAGTGTGTTGCCGAACACATAAAGGCGACGGCACGTGCATGGACGGTGCAATATGTCGACCCTGCGTTCATTGATGCGCACGGCATGACGGCGTCGCTTGTTGAGGTATTTCAGCGGGCCATTCGCGAAATCGAACGTTGTGGAATCAACCCCGATCTTGTGTTGCTTGACGGCAATCCGCTCAACATGGATGCGCGGGAGGTTAATGTCGTTAAGGGCGACGCGAAATGCGCGTCCATAGCTGCAGCGTCGGTTGTAGCAAAGGTTGAGCGCGACCGCCTCATGCAGCGCTATGCGCAGGAATATCCCGCATACCACTTCGATGAGTGCAAAGGGTATGCGAGTCCAGCACACATCGAAGCTATCCGGCGCTTTGGCCTGACTCCTATTCATCGGGCATCGTTTTGTACCGCGTTCACACAAGAATCGCTTTTTTAGAGCACGCTAGCTTATCCCGATTCACTTCTTGCCGTAAGGAAACACTGATTACTTCCGCCAGTCCCGCGCAGGGTTGGCGGAATCAATGAGTATTTCCTTACGTGGCGTTTGAGAGAGTATGATGTGCGTAAGGTGTTTTTAACAGTGCTTTGTAGTGTTATCTACGCTACCATCCATGAATGTAACCACTGCATTTTCCCAGCTCACAGCCTCGTGTTAGATTTCTGTTAGATTTTCGGCAGAAGCACGATTGAGATTCGTTGAAAATCGCGCAGATTCGGCAAGAAACGGTTGGAAGTACCGATTGATCGGCGATAGAACCGTCATGCTTTTCTGTGGAAAATCCGCTACTGGCGGCATGTTGTTGCGCCGTATGATCATCCTCGCAACGAAGAAGGGAGTTTGCGGTGAAGGATCAGACAGGATCGGACCAAACGGGATCGAAGGCGACGCAGACGCGTCGTGGGAAGCAGAACAAAGAACTCGGTCGCAGAGGGGAACAGGCTGCCGTTCGCTTTCTTGTGCGGCATGGTTACGACATTCTCGCACAGAACTGGGAGTGCGCGGCCGGCGAAGCCGACATCATTGCGCGTGATGGCGATGCAGTGGTTTTCGTTGAGGTGAAAACCAGATCAAGTGTTGAAAAGGGATTACCCGAAGAAGCGGTGACCACAGCGAAGCGCAAGCGCTACGAGAAGATAGCTGGTTTCTTCCTGCGAGATTATCCTGAAGTGGATGTTCCGGTACGCTTCGACGTGGTGTCGATCCTTGTTATACATGAGAGCAAGGCATTCGTGCGTCATCACATCAACGCCTTTGGGGTGGATTGATGGAGTCGCAATGCAGCGTGGTGGGAGCAACGTTGCGCGGAGTTAACGCGCTGCCTGTTGAAGTTGAGGTGTCCATATCGAACGGCATGCCCGGTTTCGCGATTGTTGGGATGGGAGACGCGTCGGTTCAAGAATCGCGCGAGCGCGTGCGGGCGGCGTTGCGGTCAAACGGGTTTGCGATGCCGGCATCGAAGATTGTGGTGAATTTGGCTCCCAGTGCGTTACGGAAAACCGGATCGGGGTTTGACTTGCCCATAGCGGTGGGTATTCTTGCAGCAACGGGACAGATCGATCCTGCTATGGCGCGGTTAGGGCTGTTTGTAGGTGAGCTTTCGCTGGAAGGCTTTGTTAGGCCGGTTCCCGGACTGCTTGCCTATGCCTTGTGCGCTCGGGATGCTCGGCTGCCGCTTGTTTGTGCCCCTTCGGCCGAAGGGGGTATTGCGATTGAAGGCTTGCGGCGTTTGTTCGTCGAATCCTTGGCAACCATGCGAACTGGGTCATTCGAAACATCAGTTCACGATGTGCGGCCTCCGTGCGTTGCGCCACTCGATTACAAGGATATCGCAGGGCACGATATGGCGAAGCGTGCCTTACAGATTGCCGCAGCAGGCGAACATGGACTGCTCATGATGGGACCTCCCGGATCGGGAAAGACCATGCTCGCATCGAGGTTGCCCTCCATTCTGCCACCGTTGTCGCAGACAGAGGCGCTTGAGACCGCCGTCATATATTCGGTTGCGGGAGAAGATGAGTCGTTTGCGCTTGCGGGCGTACGTCCGTTTCGTAAGCCCCATCACTCGTCAACGTTGGCGGGGTTGGTCGGCGGCGGATCACCCATCCGACCTGGTGAGGTGTCGCTTGCCCATAACGGCGTGCTTATGCTCGATGAGCTTGCCGAGTTCAAGACATCAGCATTGCAGGGAATGCGCCAGCCGATGGAGGCTGGGCATGTCGTTCTTACGCGCGCCGACGGCAGCGTTGAGTTTCCGGCCCGCTTCATGTTTATTGCCGCATCGAACCCTTGTCCATGCGGCTACTTTGGCGATGATGAGCGGCCATGTATGTGTACGGCGCGTCAGGTGCGAAGTTATCAGGCTCGCATCGGTGGGCCGCTCATCGATCGCATCGATATGCGACTCGATATTCGGCGATTGCCTCCCAGACGCGTGTTGGCAACAGGAGGGGGAGCTGATTCGGCATCGCTTCGGGAAGGGGTACTTGCTGCTCGAGAGTACTCATCATGGCGTCGAGCGAAAGCTGGTCTTATTGGTCGGGAGGAACCGCGTCAGCTGGTTGAGCAATGTGCTCTTTCCGGAGATGATGAACGGTTTCTCGAGCGGATGTCGGAGTCGCAGCAGCTCAGCGGCCGGTCGCTGATATGCGTGTTGCGTTTGGCTCGCACCATCGCCGACATGGCGCAAGTACCGCGCGTGACAAAGGATCATGTATGCGA
This sequence comes from Adlercreutzia sp. ZJ138, assembly GCF_011038935.1. Lineage (NCBI taxonomy): Bacteria > Bacillati > Actinomycetota > Coriobacteriia > Eggerthellales > Eggerthellaceae > Adlercreutzia > Adlercreutzia sp. ZJ138. Next base: position 3,525 of record NZ_JAAKEA010000013.1, read on the forward strand.
GGCATTTGGGTTTCGTGCATGGGAGGGAGTGACTACTTCATGAGTGATGGATTGGTATTACGGGGCCCGCGCGTTGTTATGGCACCAGATGATGCGCTGTTTCCTGCAGCGCTTTCACGGCTGCGGGATGCTCCGAAGGCATTGTATGTGGTGGGGAACCCTGCAGCGCTCAGTGAGGGTATTGCGGTGGTGGGAGCGCGCAAGGCTACCCCATATGGCGTGCGATGTGCGAAGAGGTTTTCTTCCCTTGCAGCTGAGCGTGGCGTGGTGGTGGTGTCGGGTGGTGCGCGTGGGTGTGATGCTGCGGCGCATGAAGCAGCGATTGCTGCGGGTGGGACGACGATTGTGTTTCTCGGTGGCGGGTGTGACCGGCTGTATCCGGCGGAGCATCAAGGGCTTTTCCAGCGCATTGTCGATTCTGGCGGTGCGGTAGTGTCAGAACAGCCATGGGAGGCACCTCCCATGCCATGGATGTTTCGTATGCGCAACAGACTTATTGCCGGCTTGGCGCGGGCTACACTCATCGTTGAGGCGGGGTTGCCGTCAGGCACGTTTTCTACGGCCGACGAGGCGCTTGCCGCCGGTCGCGAGGTGTTGGTGGTCCCAGGTTCCATAGCATCGGAGACATCGCATGGGGCAAACCGGCTCATCTGTCAGGGAGCGACGCCCATCATTGACGACGAGACGTTTCTCGATGCGCTGTTTTTGCTGTTTGGTTGCTTGAGAGAAGATTCTTCTTCAAATGTTATTGCGTCATCGGCTTGTCAAGACAATGAGGTGGTTAACGCGCTTCGAGCTGCTCCCATGGGCATCGAGGAATTGTACGAGTTTGCGCGGGAGAGATGCGGGGTACAACAGGCGAAAGACTGGCTCATGCCGCGCTTGGCGGAAGGGTTGGATTCGGGCCAGATCGCACGCTACCCCGACGGCAGGTGGGGGCCGACTGTGTGATCGGTTGATTCGGTTGCCGATATTGCTGGCGATTGCCGAGTGCGCGCACGGCGGGGTTTGGTATGCTGGGCGCATGGAAAAGAACATCGTCATAATCGGAGCTGGGCTCGCTGGTAGCGAAGCCGCGCTGCAGCTAGCGGCGCGCGGTCATCGCGTTCGCTTGATCGAGATGCGTCCGGTTCGTCAAACTGCCGTTCATCGGAGCGCACACTGCGCCGAGCTCGTGTGTTCAAACTCGCTCAAGAGCATCAAGCCCGACAGTGCTGCCGGTATGTTGAAGCGCGAGCTGCGCATGCTGGGGTCTTATCTGTATGGTATTGCGCTTGAGAACGCCGTTGCTGCCGGGGGTGCGCTTGCTGTCGACCGCGATCGATTCGCTGCGGCAGTCACGCATGCTGTCGTATCGAATGAACTCGTCGACTTTCAGCGCAGAGAAGTTGTCGATCTTCGTGCGGAATGTGCGGACGCACAAGCGGTTATTGTGGCAACAGGTCCGCTTACCTCTGATGCGTTGGCGGCGTCGATCGCGCGTGCTACAGGGTCGCAGCATTTGGCCTTCTACGATGCGGCAGCGCCTATTGTGATGGCCGATTCCCTCGATGAAGGGAAATTGTTCAGACAGAACCGCTACGAAGGCGCGCCCGAGGGCGCTGCGGAGTCGGGCGATTACTTAAACGCTGCATTTAATAAGGAACAATACGATCGCTTCATCGACGAGCTGGTGGCTGCCGAGCGCGTGGTTGCGAAAGATTTCGAAACGCGTGATCTGTTTCAGGCGTGCCAACCCATCGAGGAAATCGCTCGCAAGGGGCACGATGCTCCTCGTTTCGGAACATTAAAACCAGTTGGTCTCACCGATCCGAGTACGGGCCGTCGCCCGTGGGCGGCGTTGCAGCTGCGTGCCGAGAACGTTCATGGATCGGCGTACAATTTGGTGGGATTCCAGACGAACCTCACGTTCCCCGAACAGCGCCGGGTGTTTCGCATGATACCAGGCTTGGAGAACGCGGAGTTCGCCCGATATGGCGTTATGCACCGCAACACCTTCATCGATGCACCCCAGTTGCTTGATAGCACGTTGCGCTTGAAGGGTGACGCTGCCGCGGCTTTTCCCGTTCCAGTGTTTGTGGCCGGACAGCTCGCCGGGACCGAGGGTTATTGTGAGGCAATACGTTCGGGGTTACACGCGGCGATTTCCGCATCAGCGTTTGTGCAGGGCATACCTGCACCGAAGCTTCCTTTGGCCTGCGCATTTGGCGCGCTGCTCGATTACGCCACCAATCCTGCAACGTCAGACTACCAACCCATGCACGTGAATTTCGGCATCATGACACCGCTCGACCACGCACCTCGCAACAAGCGCGAGCGCTACGCAGCATATGCCGAGCGGGGGGCGCGTGTACTTGACGCCTATCGGGACAGCTTGGTGGCGTGCGGGCTGCTGCCGTCCGTGTTGCTGGGTGATCTGTCGGGTAAGGGAGACGTCTAGCATGGGAAGTGGTAGCGACGCCGAACGTGGCGAGCCAGTTAGTGCAAACGACGACTGCGGTGCAGGATGCGCGGGCGAAGGGGATCGCGCACAGCAGCTGCTGGACGATTACTGTCGGTCGTTGGCGGTTGAGCGCAACCTGTCGGCCCATACACTGCGCGCGTATCGCATCGACGTGGAGGATTACCTTGCGTGGTCGCAGCGTCGAGGCATTGATCCTCTTTGCTGCACCCATCAGCAGCTACGGGCCTATCTTGCTGAACTTGACCGCGCCCGCTACGAGCGATCGACCGTCAACCGACGCCTTTCGTCGCTGAAAGGGTGGTTTCGGTGGATGAACCTACGGGGAGATGTTGAGGAAGATCCTGCACACGTGCTGCAGGGTCCGAAGAAGCGTGCACATCTGCCGGGTGTCATCCGTCCTGCCGATATGGCTCGCTTGCTATCGGTGCACGCGAAGCGCGATGCGAAAGGAAACCCGCGCGAACAATCGGATGCCGATATACGCGATCAGGCACTCCTGGAGTTTCTATACGCTTGTGGTGCGCGCGTTTCCGAGGCGTCGGGGTTACTGATGAGTAACGTTGATTTCGCCCAGAAGCAGGCGAAAGTGCTCGGTAAGGGGTCAAAGGAGCGCATTATCCCTTTGCACGATATGGCGATTTCATCCTTGCGCACCTATGTGATGGTTGCCCGTCCGCACTTGCTCGATGGGAAGCAGTGTGATTACGTATTCGTGTCGACGCGCGGCAACCAGATGGGCACTGATGCGATGCGTAAGATGTTTAAAGCAACGGTGCTCGCCGCAGGACTCGACCCGTCGCTCTCGCCACATGACATGCGTCACACGTTTGCTACTGATCTTCTGGCTGGCGGTGCCGATTTGCGTAGCGTGCAGGAGATGCTGGGTCACGCGAGCCTGTCGACCACGCAAATCTACACGCACCTGTCGCCTGAGCGTCTAAAACGAGCACACGCCCAAGCCCACCCCCGTGCATAGGGAATTTGGTTTCGGTATCGGCTTTGCGGGTGGCGCGGGGGTTGTGTGCAATTGTTGAACAAACCGTTAAGCGAACAAATGTTTTATAATTGCTACGTACAATAGGGAAGGCTTTGCCACAGGCTTGCGGGGCAACGCTGCGCGGGTGCGAAGGGTTGCTTTGCGCAGAGTGCTCGAGTGCGAGAAGTGATGCCATGTGTGCTCCCTCTTCGTCTGTGGCGGGCGAGAAGAATCATTGTTTTGAAATGGAGGAAGGGCGCTGCTATGGGCCAGGATTCCATCGTAATAAAAGGTGCGCGCGAGCACAATTTGAAGAACATCGACGTCACCATTCCGCGTGATGCACTGGTGGTTATAACAGGGCTTTCCGGCAGCGGCAAGTCGAGCCTGGCGTTCGACACTATGTACGCCGAGGGACAGCGCCGCTACGTCGAAAGCCTTTCCAGCTATGCTCGTATGTTTCTTGGACAGATGAGCAAGCCCGACCTCGATAGCATCGACGGGTTGTCGCCCGCTGTATCCATCGATCAGAAAACAACAAGCCGAAACCCGCGGTCAACGGTGGGAACAACCACGGAGATCTACGACTACCTACGCTTGCTGTTCGCCCGAGTGGGAACGCCGCACTGCCCTGAATGCGGGCGTCCTATCCAAAAGCAAACAACCGATCAGGTAACCGACGAGATTTTGGTGCTTGCTACACCGGGCGAGGCTACGCGGGCTATTATCATGGCTCCTGTAGTTGCTGGTCGCAAGGGCGAGTTTACCAAGCTGCTCGCTGACGTGCAGAAAGAGGGCTTCAGTCGCGTTCGTATCGACGGCGAAATCGTAAAGCTCGATAATGAGCCGCCCGTACTGAACAAGAAACGCAAGCATTTCATTGACGTGGTGGTTGATCGTGTTCAGCTTAAAGAGAGCGCGCTGCGCCGCATTGCTGAGGCGGTGGAGCTTGCCACATCGCTTGCCGAAGGTCGCGTGCTCGTGCAGGTTCTGGGTGCCGACGGGAAACCTCAAGGCGTTGCCGGCGGGCGTTCGTCAGGTGCAACGGGTGGCTTGGGTGACGGCGAACACATCTTCTCGCTCGCGCTTGCGTGCCCTGAGCATGGCCATTCGATGGATGAATTGCAGCCGCGCGACTTCTCATTCAACGCGCCGTATGGCGCATGCCCCGATTGTTTGGGTATCGGCAGTAGGGACGAAGTCGACCCGGCGCTCATGGTTCCCGATCCGTCGCTTTCCCTTGCTGAGGGGGCAATCGCACCGTTTCGTTCTGGCAACTACTATCCGCAGGTGCTGCGCGCGGTGGCAGAGCACGTGGGGGTTAACGCCGACATGCCGTGGGAAGACATGCCAAAGGCAGCGCATGACGCGCTTTTGTGGGGTATTCCAGGAGAGAAGGTGCGCGTCGATTACTTAACGGTTGATGGACGTGAAACCTACTGGTTTATCGACTGGGAAGGTGCCGCTGCGGCGGTGACGCATCGTTTTCAAGAGGCCCAATCCGATTCACAACGCGAGAAACTAGGCGCGTATTTTTCCACGGTGCCGTGCAATACCTGCAAAGGCAAGCGTTTAAAGCCCGAGATTCTGGCAGTCACCGTAGGTGGGCGTTCTATCGATGAGGTGTGTGGCTTAAGTGCACTCGATTCGCTCGCGTTTTTCGAGGGGCTGTCGTTTACGGGGCAGGATTCCCAGATCGCAGGGCCTATCGTGAAGGAGATTGTTGCACGTTTGCGCTTTTTGGTTGACGTTGGACTCGACTATCTCACGCTCGATCGCGCCACGGCAACGTTGTCGGGCGGCGAGGCGCAGCGCATTCGTTTGGCAACACAGATTGGCGCGGGTCTTATGGGCGTGCTCTACATTCTCGATGAGCCGTCGATTGGTCTTCATCAGCGAGACAATGAGCGGCTCATCGCCACGCTCGAGCACCTACGTGATCTGGGCAACACCGTAATCGTCGTTGAACACGACGAAGATACCATCCGTCGTGCCGACTTCGTTGTGGACATGGGGCCGGGCGCGGGTGAGCATGGTGGCGAAGTGGTTGCCATCGGTACGCCTGTACAAGTGGCGACAACGCAGGGGTCGCTTACGGCGGACTACCTGAGCGGCCGCAGGAAGATCGAGGTTCCCAAACATCGCCGCAAGCCGCAGCGGGGGAGCCTGACGCTTGTTGGTGCAACCGAGAATAATCTGAAGAACGTAACGGTCAGTGTACCTTTCGGAACGCTAACCGTTGTGACGGGCGTTTCGGGGTCGGGTAAAAGCTCGTTGGTTACCGACACGTTGGCTCCAGCGCTCGCGAACAGGGTTAACCGCGCGCGTCGCCGGACGGGAGCATATCGCAAGCTGACCGGCGTCGAGAACATCGACAAGGTTATCAACATCGATCAGAGTCCCATCGGGCGCACGCCTCGCTCAAACCCAGCAACCTACATTGGGCTATGGGACGACATTCGTCGCTTGTTTGCGAGCACGCAAGAGAGCAAAGCTCGCGGATACGGGCCGGGGCGGTTCAGCTTTAACGTGAACGGCGGGCGCTGCGAGGCGTGCAAAGGCGATGGTCAGATTAAGATTGAAATGCACTTTCTCCCTGATATTTACGTGCCATGTGAGGTGTGCGGCGGCGCTCGGTATAACCGCGAAACGCTGCAGGTGACGTATCGTGGCAAGAGTATTGCTCAGGTGCTTGATATGACCGTTGATGACGCATGTGCGTTCTTCGAGAATATTCCTGGCATCAAACGTAAGCTGCAAACACTTCACGACGTGGGGTTAGGTTACATTCGACTCGGGCAGCCTGCCACTACGCTGTCGGGCGGCGAAGCGCAGCGGGTGAAGCTTGCAAGCGAGTTGCAACGCAAGCAAACGGGCAAGACGTTCTACATTCTAGACGAGCCCACCACTGGTTTGCATTTCGAAGATGTGCGCCAGCTGCTCAGTGTGCTGCAGCGCTTGGTTGATGCGGGTAACACGGTGCTTGTGATCGAACACAACCTGGACGTTATTAAGTGTGCTGATCATATTATCGACCTTGGTCCGGAAGGTGGCGACCGCGGCGGCTCCATTGTGGCGCAGGGGACGCCCGAAGATATCGCGCAGGTGGCGGAAAGCCACACGGGTGCGTTCGTGGCGAAGATGCTCAGATAGCGTTCGGTAGCGCTGCTCGCTAAAATGAATAGCGGACACCGGGAAACCCTCCAGTGTCCGCGATTATCAAGCATCCGTTTGCGCGAAAGCGCTCCCGTGCGTTCTTTCCTTTATGCTTTGAATACCGCTTCAAGTGTGGCGTCAATGCGGGCAAGCACGTCGTCACGTTCTATGAGTTCGATGCTCTCAAACAGCGGCGGCGACACCATGTTGCCGCACACGGCCACGCGCAATGGTTGCAGCAGATTCTTAAGCTTCATGTCAAGCGGCTCGGCAAGGGCACGGCATGCCGCTTCCAAGCTTATCGCTTCCCAAGCGCGTGACGTATCGGCAAGCACGTCGCGGCATGCTCGCAGCGCTTCGTCAGCACGGGCGCCGTCTTTGGTAAGCACCTTACGTACGCTCTTCTCGTCAAGTGAGACGTTTGGTCCCCAGAACAAAAACGCCAGTTTCTGCGGCGTTTCAGAAAGCCGCTGTAGACGCTCGGCCACCAGGGGGAACAGCTGCTCGAGTGCTTCGGCATGTTCGGCAACGTACGCTTCTGCTGCCTCGCGCACCGCTTCACGTATCTGTACGGGTTCTGGTTGCGGCGCATTTGGGTCACTCGGGTTCGGTGTGGGAACCACGTTTGCACCTGTCGCCACGCTGCGACCAAGGGCAACTGTTTCTGTGAGCCAGGGGCGGGAAAGCTCCACCCAGCGCTCGGCAGACAGCTCACGAATGTATACGCCGTTCATCCAATCGAGCTTCGTTTCGTCAAAGATAGCGTCTTTCTTAGTGATGCGGTCAAGGCTGAAGTGGCCGCATAAGGTTTCACGGTCGATGATGGTGGTTTCTCCGTCAAGCGACCATCCCAAAAGCGCCAAGAAGTTCACGATAGCGTCGGGCAGGTAGCCCCGATCGCGGTACTCTTCAACGCTCGTGGCGCCGTGGCGTTTGGAAAGCTTCTTTTTATCAGGGCCGAGGATCATGGACAAATGAGCGAAGGTAGGAACGTCAAACCCCAGCGCCTCGTAAATGAGAATCTGGCGTGGAGTGTTCGACAGATGATCGTCGCCACGGATGACGTGCGTGATGCCCATGTTTGCGTCATCACATACCACGGCGAAGTTGTAGGTAGGGCTGCCGTCGGAGCGCACGAGAATCATGTCGTCCATAACGTCGATAGGAAAACTCATGTGACCATACACGGCATCATCGAATTCCACCGGACCATGATCGTCGGGTACGCGCAGGCGCCAAACATGCGGTTCACCCGCGTCGATACGTGCCTGAGCGTCAGCTGTAGGAATGTTACGGCATGTGCGATCGTATCCCGCATAGCCGCCTTCTTGCATCTCGGCATGCGCACGTTTTTCGTCAAGCTGCTCTTTCGTGCAGAAGCAGGGGTAGGCCGCACCTCTCTCACGTAGCGTTTCGAGTGCGCGGGCGTAGGTGTCCATGCGCTGCATCTGGAAGTAGGGACCCGCTTCACCTCCCACTTCGGGACCCTCGTCCCAGGAAAGCCCCATCCATTTCATGGCGTTGATGATAACGTCAACGTTTTCTTGGGTTGACCGCTCGGGGTCGGTGTCCTCGATACGTAGGATGAAATCGCCGCCCATGGCGCGGGCAAACGCCCAATTGTAGATTGCGGTACGGGCACCGCCGATGTGCAGGCGGCCAGTGGGAGACGGTGCGAAGCGCACGCGTACTCGATTATCGGGCATGATGATCCTTCTTCCGAATTACTCTTCCAACAAGCAGGCATATGATACAGGCGGTAACTGTGGTTGCGGCCCAGATGGCGGCCATGCCCACCCAAAAATCAATCGGGTACATGCAAATGAGCAGGCTTTCATAGGAAAACGTCCAGTTTCCTTGCGGAAAGAACACGCCATGGAATGCGGCGAACAGGCCGTTGAAGTCAAACACCGCCCATGCTCCGAGCGCGGCAAAGCACGCGACAATAACAACCGGCGCTGCAATGCACGCCTTCCAGGCAACGCTTGCACACCACGGGTGGCGGGTGTTTGCCAGATGTAGCGCCGCTAAGGCGGCAAGGGATGCGATTGCGCACGCCCAGAGCCATGGCATCACGCCACGTATAAGCGTGTTGCAGTCGTTCAAATGCGACACGGCATTGGTGTCAAGTGCGTAGGCATCGCTTACCGATGCGAGTCTTTCCATGGTCACATCGGACGCGGGGTCATCATCTGCTGTTGCTAGTACGGTACGTGCGTTTGCGTTCCAGCGATCATGTGTGGGTGACCCGTCGGCTGCAGATGCTTTGGCCACATCAACTACCTGCGTGGCAAGTGCGGTTTGTGCTCCTGTATTGCCTGCGGCGTCGCGTCCGAAATCACTGACAGTGAAGTCGCGCGTGACACAAGCGAGTTCTGTCAGTGAATCGGGCACATAAGGTGACAGTTCAAACGCGCTTGTGTTCTCCGATAGGAGGCGTGTTGTACTCGGCAACAAACATGCACCCAATCCCGCTGCAACCAGAGCTACGGCAAGCGCACACGTCAACGCCGCACACGCAAGCGCACGCAAGGCGTGCTGTAGCGGCGTTGAGCTGTCCGTTGTCGCTTCTGCCGTCGCTTCTGTCGTCGCTCGTGCTCGCAGGGCGCTATTCTGCTTCATCGTCGTCAACCCAAATGGTGGCTGCGGTTACACCGCGAGTCTTCTTGCAGATGACAGGTTCGGGTCCTAGGCGACTGAACACACCGGTGAAGCGGCCGTTGTACACATAAAGCCCCAACAGGTTGTTGTAGGCAAGCGCGTTTTCGCGTGTAATATCAGCTTCGTCACCGTAGAGCGGCAGCGTGAGCGTGCGGTGCGGTGTGCAGTAGCGTTGTACGATAAAAGGCGCCCCGGCGGCACCGTTTGCGTGTGCGTCGATGATGTGCGCCCACTCGTCATCGTCGCAGTCGCGCCCGGCGTACACATCCTTGCTGCCGTAGGCGTCGGTTGGCTTGATGATCCAGCGCTCGCGGGTTGCCTTCACTTCATCAAGGTTAACCTCTGATTCGTCCAAAAACGCAGTGAACGGGACGGTTTCCTGTACAAAGGCATTTTCTTCCGGCGTGAGCAAAGCTTGCGTTTCGGGCTTGAACAACACCTGGAAAATCTGCTTGTCGTGCACCAGATGCCCGGCGAAGCTGCCAATGAGTGCCACTTTTTGTGCGCGCACGGCCTCGATGAGGGGCTGCGAGGTATCCCAGTGTTCCATAATGTCGTTGGTAACGCTGCGTCGCCATGCAGCGTCGATAATGGCGTTATCGCGCCCGTAGAACGCTTTCACACCAATGAGATGTTCGCCGTCGAATCGTAGGTCGCGCACGTCGTACACCGAGCATTCGACGCCGCGTTCGGCGAACAGCTTCGCGAAGATCTTGAATTCCTCGGTTATGGCGCTCTCCAAGAAGTCGACGATGGCCACGTGCGGGTGGCTGACACGGTGTTCGTAGGTGTCGTAGATGTGCAAGAATTCGCTTACCCAACCATCGAACAGTTCTTCGTTGCAGGTAGACACGACATGTTTTGCGGAAAACGCCCGAAACGCTTCGGTGTTGGCGATGCTGGCAGTAATCTCGCGGTTTTCGTTCATGCCGCTTGAGCCATCGGCGTTGAACTCGCAGAAAGCCGCATCCATGGTGTCTTCGTTTAAAAACACATCAACGCGTGAAAAAGGCAGTAGCGCGTCATAACCGCGTGGCAGTAAGATGAGGTCAACCAAGCGCGGGTCGAGCTCATACACGCTGCGGTAGGCGGGGTTGCTCAGGTATTCACGCATCACCTTTTCCAAGATGCGGTGTGTGGTTTCCGCGATATCTTTCAGACGGCGATACGTTTGTTTGTCGTAGAGACGCGGTACGTAACATGAATCCACCACGCGGCCATGGTAGATAGCCGTCGAGTGTTCCATGTGGGTGCGTGCGGCGCGGCGCCCGGCAGTATCGCCGTCAAGGCGCGCTATCTCGTCAAGGTACTCCTGCGTGTATGATGCATTTCGGCTCACAGCTTCGCCTTTCTTCTTCGGTGTTTTCTTACTGCTTATGCGGTGTGTTCGTATGGCGCAATCAGTTGGCAACGAATTCTACCTCTTTGGACGCTCGTGGGCAAAGCCCTCCCTGGTGGTGAGATGCGAGATGAAGGAAAGGGCGGCGAGATTCGGAACAGCGCGGAACAGGGAGGAACGGCTCGGCACGTGACGGCACGTGACAGTAGATAACGGCTCGGCAACGAAAATGCGGAAATGACGCCGCGGGCGAATTCCTTCTTGCGTGCTCTGTGCGGGAGACATACAATCTACGGGCTGTGCGTGTGGATCCGTGTGGTCTGCGCGCGCGCCCATTTATCAAGAGTCGGGGGAGAGGGTTGGCTCCGCGATCCCGACACCAACCTGAAGCGTGTTTGCGCGCTTCGTGGTGGTACTGCCGACATCGATGAAGGAGGATTCATCTCATGGCCAACGACGCTCTGGAAACCTTTCTGTTCACGTCCGAATCGGTAACCGAAGGACATCCCGACAAGATGTGCGATCAGATATCCGATGCCATCCTCGACGCTATTCTCGCTAAAGAGATCGAGCTTGCGAAAGCGGGCTACGTGTCGCCGAGCGGGCAACCTGCCGACGTGTCGCAGGTGCGCTGCGCGTGCGAGACGCTTGCCACGACTGGCATGGTGGTGGTGGCTGGTGAAATCCGCACGCAAGCCTACGTTGACGTGCCTGCAATCGTGCGTGATGTGGTGTGCGAGATCGGCTACGATCGCGCGAAGTACGGATTCGACGGCACGACCTGTGGCGTACTGAATGCTATCCACGAGCAGTCGCCCGATATTGCCATGGGTGTTGATGAATCGTACGAGGCTCAGCACGGCCAAGCTGACGACGATGGGTACGACCGCATTGGTGCGGGTGACCAGGGCATGATGTTCGGTTATGCTTGCAACGAGACAAAAACGCTCATGCCCATGCCAATCTATCTGGCACAGCGTATGGCCGAGCGCCTGACTGCCGTTCGGAAATCGGGCGAACTTGGCTACCTGCGTCCCGATGGTAAGACGCAGGTGAGCGTGCGTTACGTGGGTGGGGTGCCGGTGAATGTTGAGAAAGTGGTAGTGTCTACGCAGCACTCTGAAACGATCGAGGGTGCACGCTTGCGCGCCGATGTCATCGATCATGTGGTTCGCCCGGTGCTTGCCGAAGAAGGTGTGGAACTTGCCCCCGACGCCGACATCCACGTAAATCCCACGGGGCGTTTCGTCATCGGTGGTCCTATGGGCGACTGTGGTTTGACTGGGCGCAAGGTTATCGTTGACACCTACGGCGGCATGGGTCGTCACGGCGGCGGAGCGTTTTCGGGGAAGGACTGCACGAAGGTCGATCGTTCGGCTGCCTACGCGGCGCGCTGGGTGGCGAAGAACGTAGTGGCGGCAGGGCTTGCCGATCGCTGCGAAGTGCAGGTTGCCTATGCTATCGGCGTGGCGCGTCCGGTGAGTGTGATGGTGGACACGTTCGGTACGGCACATGTGCCTGAGGTTGACATCGAGCGTGCTGTTGATGAAGTGTTCGATCTGCGCCCTGGTGCTATCATCGACGCACTCGACTTGCGCAGGCCCATTTACCAGAAGACGGCGGCATACGGCCATTTCGGACGTGAGCTTCCCGAGTTCACCTGGGAGCGTACCGATCGCACTGAGGAATTACGCCGCGCCGTTGGATTGTAACAAATGCGCAGGCTGGCTGCGCGAACTTGCCATGACAAGGAGATGCCATGACGAATAAAACGGTACGTGACGTGCAATGCGATACGCAATGTGAACCCGACCAAACTGACCCTTCCGCTGCTCACGCTGCAGCGCCTGACGAAGCTGTTGATCCCGCATCGAAGCGCTTCCCGTGGCCGTTCAAGTTGTTCGGTGTCTTGTGTTTGATTCTCGGTGCGAGCACCTTCGTCTTCTTGGGCGTGATCGTGACGGCATTGGTTCTGTTCTTGCTCGACGGATCCATTGACGGCACTGTCGATGCTACCGCTGTTACCATCATGTGTTTGCAGGTGGCTGTTGAGCTATTACTATCGCTCATGCAGATTCGCATTGGGTATCGCCTGCTGCGCAACCACCGCCGCGATGTGGCACGCACGGCTTACGTCATCAGTGGCCTTTTGGCGGTATCGCTGGTGTTAAGTGTGATGACAAACGGGCCGTCAGAGGCGCTTATTCTGCCCACTATCAACCTTGGGGTATTCGTGCTGCTTTCTTCGTATGCCGATCCGGCCTTGCGCGAGGAACGGCAGCTGCGGCGTAAGCTGCGCTCGATGGAGGACAGAGCCGATGCCGAAGAGGGCGTGCTCGGGCGCGACAAAACGGGCGAGGGCTATATTGCACTTGACTTCTTTAACCTGTTTTGGATTTTTGTGGTGTGCTGCTTCTTGGGGTTGGTGATCGAACTCGTATACCACATGACCGTTGTCGATTTTGGGCACTATCAGGATCGCGCGGGATTACTGTATGGCCCGTTCAGCCCGATCTACGGCGTGGGTGCCACGCTGCTCACCATTGCACTCAACCGCTTCTACGATCGCAACGTGTTCATGATCTTTGTGGTAAGCGCTATCGTGGGTGGTGCGTTCGAGTTCTTCGTCAGCTGGTTCATGCAGTACGCATTCGGTATTCAGGCGTGGGACTATTCGGGCACGTTTTTGAATATCGACGGGCGCACGAACTTCAAGTTCATGTGCATGTGGGGCGTGCTCGGCGTGATATGGATCAAGTTGTGCCTGCCGCGCTTGCTGAAGCTGGTGAACTTGATTCCTTGGAATCTTCGCTACGTGGTTACTGCCGTGTGCGCGGCGCTTATGATTGTCGACTGCACGCTGACGCTGGTGGCATTCGATCGGTGGTACGGGCGCATTGCTGACAGGCCGGCGGAAACGGCAATCGAGTATTTCGTTGACGAACACTACGACAACGACTACATGGCCGAACGCTTCCAGACGATGACGATCAATCCCGACGAAGCGATTCGCGGCTAAGAGCGAAGCGCATGCGCTCAAGTGCCTGAATGTGAGGGTGCGCGCGTTTTACTTCACAAACGAAGCGCGCACCATCCTCGCGATGTCCCACGGCGGTGCCGTAGTGCGTGGGAATGGCTGCTTGCGTGCGTATCTTACCAACGAAATCGGCGGCTTCCTTGGCGTCAAACGTGTAGGTGCCACCAACGGGCACCAGCGCAACGTCGCAGCTGATGAATAGGTTTTCTGGGTGTGCATCGGTGTCGCCGGCTATGTAGTAGCGTGTGGCGTTTGTGGTCAGCACATAGCCAACCCAGTCGTATTCTCGCAGGTGATAGTTCTTACCCACGTTGTAGGCGCGCACGGTTTCTATTGTGGTGTCACCGATTTGCAGCGTCTCCCCGGGTGCCATGAAGTGGACGTTGTGCACAAGATGTCGCCGATGCATGTCGGTAAGCTCGCGGTTTTCTTCCATGCTCTTCGGCACAACGAGCACCGTGTCATCGTGCAGCACGCGCCGCAGATCGTCGGGCGAGAAGTGGTCGTAGTGGTCATGCGTGACGCACACGATGTCGGCGTCGTGGGGTGCATCCGGCATTTCGAATGGGTCGAAATACACGGTTGCATTCCCCTGAATACGGACGCAGCTATGGGAGATGACGTCGATTTCTTCGTACATGCCGCTTCCTTTCTGTGGTTGGCGTACGATATGCGTAACACGATATGCGTAGAAGATTCGCTCTTTGGGCTGGGGAAGATTATAGCTGTTAGCTCGCCTGCGCGGTGGGCAGCGAGGTGCTGATGTGTAGAGTTGGATGTGTGGCGCGGTGTCGGTGTGCTACCAGTCGGGCCGGTGAGAAACGAGGTGAAAGGCGCTGGGAAAGGCGGCGGTTGGAAAGCATGCGAGTGGGCCGATAAGCCGGGTTCTGTCGAAGGACGATCATTTATCTCGAACGCATGTCGCCATGCGCCTCAAGCGCGCAACCCGAACGCTGGCAAGGGCGGCTTTATCGCGTTCCTATTTGCGTTTGCTCCAGATGGGGTTTGCCAAGCCACGCCGTTGCCGACGCGCTGGTGCGCTCTTACCGCACCGTTTCAGCTTTTCTCCTGGTTTGGCGGCACGCAGGCCGTTTCGGCAGGGGAGTCTTCTTTTCTGTGGCACTTTCCGTCGGGTCACCCCGCCCAGCTGTTAGCTGGCATCTTGCCCTTTGGAGCCCGGACTTTCCTCACGCCGAAGCGCGCGATCGCCTGGCCCACTCGCGCGTGCTATTCTAGCGTTCCCGCTCATCGTACGCAACGAGCACCGCAAGAAAAGGTGAGGTGTTCAATGCGACTGGCACGGCGATGTGGCCTGGCGAGTGAGGCTGGCGTACAATGGAATGGCGAGTTGGTAAGGAGTTACTAAATATGAAGAAAATAGCCAATTACAGCGATGCGGCTTCTATTATCAAAGTGTAATTCATGAGACACAGGCGTTACCGCAAGAAATACTAATGAAGCATAACTTAAACTGTATTACCTGGTCGGTTGCTGCATTTCCAAGAATACCCGTAATGGCAAATGGGGTACAGGAGCTATTGAGGCAATCAGCGAAAATCTACATCGGGAGCTCCCTGGGCTCAAGGGGTTTTCCGTTCGTAGTCTCTATTACATGCGCACATATTATGAAGAGTGGTCGAGTTGCTTTTCTGGTGTGGATGCATCTATTTCTGCACTCTCAAGTGCAGAAATGAAAGGTGGTCTAAGAAGCGAGTAATGTCTAGATCACGATATTCAGAGGAAGCCGCCGTTCAGATTCCAGCTGGCGAACTATTGCGGAGCGAACTGGGCGGGAAGAATCGAGTGTTTGTTTTCGTAGTATGCGAAAGCAAACGCGAAAAGCATGTGCGAGCGGGTGCTTAGACGGGGAAAGAGGTTGACGTATGGCATCGTGTGCGTTGGTGGGGGCAAGTGATTTCAATGAGGCGCACTTTCGTGCGTGCATTGCTGCGAACGGCTTCGATGCGGTGTTTGCGGTAGACGGGGGGTTTGAGCATCTTGTGCGTGCGGGCTTTGATGCTGACGTTGCCGTTGGCGACTTCGACTCGCTGAGCTACGTACCTGAGGGGCTGCCGATGGAACGCCATCCCGTAGTAAAGGATGCAAGCGATATGGAGCTTGCACTCGAACGCGCGCTTGCGGCTGGCTTCGATGATATCTCGGTATACGGTGGGCTCGGGCGCAGGCTCGATCACACGCTTGCGAACTTGCAGGTGTTCGCGCGCGCTGCCGAACGGGGTGCGCGCGTGCGTGCTATTGGTGATGACGTTGTTGTACAGCTGCTTGCCGGCCCCGGCGAGATTTCGCTTGCCGGTGAACCAGTGGGGGGTGTGGTGTCAGTGTTTTCGATGAGCGATGCGGCACGCGGCGTGGTGGAGCAAGGGCTTAAGTGGGAACTTGACGGCATAACACTTTCGAATCGCACGTCGCTGGGGTTATCGAACGAGCTTTTGGGACATCCAGCCTCGGTATCGGTAGAAGCAGGCACAATCGTGATCATCACACCGCTTTCTGCTTTACGGATGTAGCTGTATTAAAACGTGCCAAGGGATATGCTATGCGCAAGTGACAAAGAGAACACCCGTCAACATATTCCCCCTCTTACAAAAGCATGAACATCCTGTATAAAATGACAAGTTCCGAGAAAAGCCGTCGCAATAAACCACTCACATCGCATAACGGGAAAGGAGACTAATATGGCAGGAAACGATTACGCACAGGCTGTCGATGCGGCGTTCGCTGTAGTTGAAGCCGTTGTGGATAAGCTTCCCGGCAGCAAAGCGCACGCGGTCGCTCACGCGATCAAGGCAGCGAAACCGGTTGCGAAGAAAGCAGCGAAGGCCGCACCGGCTGTTGCGGTTGTTGCGAAGCCCGCGTTCGACAAGGCAAAGCAGGCCGCCCCCGATGCCGCTCATAAAGCCGGACAAATCGCCGGACAGGCGAGACACGCCGCTGCGAATGCTGCTGGTTTGGCAAAGAGAAACGTCGTCCACGTGGCTTCATTCGCAAAAGGGAAAGCATATGAAGCCGTCAGGCGAGCAGAAGACAAACGCAAGAAAAAGCTCTCGCAGGCCGAGGTGCGACAGCAGCTTCTTGAGCGTGCGCCCGTCAAGGTGTCAGCCACTGATCTTTCGCAATCAAACGACACCGATCTCGACATTGCCTTACAAAGGTTTCTGCACTATCCCGGATGTTATGCAGCCATCACGTATGGGGCGGCAAACAAGGAAAAAGGCTTGACCAACTACAACGAGGCTCATGTGCTCTATGCGGAGGATATGGGCAAAGCCATGGTCGCCGATATCGAGGGTCGAGGAAGCTACGATATCTATGCGGATGTTAAGCACGATCAGAACGTAGTGTTCTTTCTCTACCCCTGCAACGCGGAAGACGCAGACGACCTTGTGAACTCACTCACAAAGGTGCTCATCGAACATGATGAAGCGGGCGAAGATGCCGACAACAAGCTGCACTGAAAGATCGATTCAGCAAGCTGCCTGATAGAGCCACGGTAGTATGACGAGCATATATGAGGATGCGATCCGAATGCAACCGCATCCTCATCAGAGCGAAGCCAACGCACGCAGCTTGCGTCTATAGCCTTGCGTCCATACCTGCAGCCTTAACTGTCACGAAGCTTTCTCAGTTCGTCAATGGGCGGAAGCTCTTGCAGAATGTCACGGGGCATGTCCTTGGAGGTCTTGTAGGCTGCCACTCCCAAGGGCTTGTCGTAGTCGCGGAGCCAGACCACATCGCCGTACCAGCCGCATTGAACACCTCGCTCTGAGAAAGACGTATTCAGGTGTGTTTAGGCAAAGAAAACCCTGCCTTCGGCCACCTGTTTCACGAAAGCGCAATCGTGTGAAAAATACCTCGCTCGTTACCACTTTTTCTACGAAATGCGCGATTGAGCAAAGTTAGCCGTGGCTTCGGGAACTTTTTCCACGAAATGTACGATTTGAAGCGATAGAAGTGGGTAGGAAACGAGCATCACTCTTCTCTTCTTAAGACTGCTCTTACGTTTTCCCTGGTCAGAGACGACCGCTGTTTTTCCTGAAGCTTCGGCGAGCTTTACCGACTCCATCACATCGTACATTTCGTGGAAAAAGTTCCCGAAGCCACGGCTAACTTTGCTCAATCGCGCATTTCGTGAGTTTTTTGCCAGCTTCAGCCACTTGCAGACGAGAACGCTGTCTGCAAGTGGCTGACCCGTGGGCGGTGACGAAATACCCGAGAATACACTTCCCAGGTGCGTTATTCACGTTCACCTGCACTATAAGAGTGCAGTATATGCTAAAATGTGCACTCTCATAGTGCACATGAAGGACTTACCATGGAACGACTTTACGAATACATGCAGCGCCAACTTGCTCATACGCCCAATGACTTTCTACGCTACCGTTACGGGCAGATCAACTGGGAAAACCCGATGCTCGGACTCGTGGGTCCGCGAGGTGTGGGTAAAACCACGCTGTTTCTCCAGCACATTGCCAACGAACGCTCGCTTGACGAAACGCTGTACGTTTCCGCAGATCACATGTATTTCGCCAACCATACGCTCTACGACACGGCAGAAACGTTTTACCACAACGGCGGACGTTTCCTCTACATCGACGAGGCTCACAAGTACGAAAACTGGTCGCGTGAGCTGAAGGCCATGTATGACACCTTCCCTGATCTTCACGTTTACTTCACCGGCTCATCGGTGCTCGACATCGAACGCGGTGAGGCCGACCTGAGCCGTCGCGCGCCAAAATACCTCATGCAGGGCCTTTCGTTTCGCGAGTACCTCGCCATACGCTACGGCATCGAAACTCCCGTTCGCAGCCTCGAACAGATTCTCGCCCATGACTACCGTATCGAGGGAATCGATCATCCGATCCCTTTTTTTAAAGACTACCTGTACCTTGGTTACTACCCCTTCGGAACCGATCATGATTTCGAGGTTGAGCTCGATCAAGTTATCACGCGTACCTTGGAAGTTGACATCCCTCAATTCGCAAACATGACCGCCGCCACCGGGCGCAAGCTCAAACGACTCATGGCTATTGTCAGCACGTTAGCACCTTTCAAACCCAACATGTCGCAGCTCGCGAGCAGAATCGGCGCAAGCCGCAATAACGTGGAGGATTACTTGCTTTACATGGAGAAAGCGGGGATGATCGCGCAGCTACGCACTGAGCGCACGAATCTTGGAGCCCTCGGCAAAACCGAGAAGATCTACCTGGACAACACCAACATTCTCGCGAACCTTAGCGAACAGACCGAGAATGTTGGCACCGTTCGAGAAACTTTCTTCTACAACCAGATGCGTGTCAACCATCTGGTGACCGCCTCTACTATCTCCGATTTCGAAATCGACGGGATGACGTTCGAAATCGGTGGCAAGAACAAAGGAAAAGACCAAATAAAAGCGGCTGAACGCGGCTATATCGTAAAAGACGACATCGAGTACGGACACGGCAACGTTATCCCACTTTGGGCTTTCGGGTTGAACTACTGAGCGTGACGAGGGTCACACCAAAACACGAGGATTCCCCGGCAGGTGCCGTTTGTTGCATATGGGTGTGCCCGGTGCCGATTTTCTGCGGGATATGCCCGTCTGTGCTCCCCGGTACCGTACAATGACCTCACCGGGGAGCTCGCA
The DNA here is from genome assembly GCF_011038935.1 of Adlercreutzia sp. ZJ138. NCBI lineage: Bacteria > Bacillati > Actinomycetota > Coriobacteriia > Eggerthellales > Eggerthellaceae > Adlercreutzia > Adlercreutzia sp. ZJ138. Next base: position 22,805 of record NZ_JAAKEA010000013.1, read on the forward strand.
TGCTTTCGTTGCGTTGTGGCAGCCGTTTGTGCTGCAGCATTGCTGTGCGGAAGGCGGTGGGCTGAGAGGGGGCGCGCGGTGTATACCTGTCGCCTCGACCCGAAGAACCTGATGCGGGTAATGCCAACGAAGGGAGAACCATCATGCCAAGTAAGCAGGCATGCGCCATTGCGCCCGAAACCACCGTAGCTCAATCCGTCACGCCCGAACTCACTGCGCTCGAATCTATTGCCTCCGAACCCACTACACCTGATTCTGCTGCCTCCGAACCCACTGCGCCGGAATTCGCCACATTCAAACGCACTGCACCCGAATCTGTCACGCAAATCGACTTCGCCCGCGCCGGTGTTATAACACCAGCTATGCGTATCGTGGCGGAAAAAGAGCATCGCGATCCCGAAACAATCCGCGCAGGCGTCGCGTTGGGGCGCATCGCTATCCCCGCGAATATCCACCACGTGTCGCTTTCGCCCGAGGGTGTGGGCACGTGTGCAGATGGCGCGGGGCTGCGCACGAAGGTGAATGTGAACCTGGGCATTTCGGGCGATGTTGCTGACGAAGCCGAAGAATGGAAAAAGGTCGACGTAGCGCTCGAACTTGGTGCCGAGGCCATTATGGACTTGTCGAATTCCGGCAAAACACGCGCTTTTCGCACGGCGCTCATCGAAAAAAGTCCTGTCATGATTGGCACCGTGCCCATGTACGATGCTATCGGGCACTTAGATAAGGCGCTCGTGGACATTACAGCGGACGACTTTCTGCGTGTGGTGCGTGCGCATGCGGAAGACGGCGTTGACTTCGTCACCATTCATGCAGGTATGAACCGTCGTGTTATCGACAGCTTCAAGGAAACGGGGCGCCTTACCAACATTGTGAGTCGTGGCGGCTCGCTTATCTTCGCGTGGATGGAGGCTACCGGCAACGAGAACCCCTTCTACGAGCGCTACGATGACGTGCTTGAAATCCTTCATGAGCACGACGTGACCATTTCTATCGGCGACGCCATGCGTCCCGGTTCAACCTACGACGCAACCGATGCGGCACAGATTGCCGAGCTTATAGAGATCGGTAAGCTCACACGTCGCGCATGGGACGCTGGCGTACAGGTGATGGTGGAAGGACCTGGGCATATGGCGCTCGATGAGATTGCGGCCAATATGAAACTAGAAAAGCGGCTGTGCCATAACGCGCCCTTCTACGTGCTGGGGCCTCTGGTGACCGACATCGCGCCGGGCTATGATCACATCACCGCCGCCATTGGCGGAGCAATTGCCGCTTCGAGTGGTGCGGACTTTCTATGCTACGTAACGCCAGCGGAGCATTTACGCCTGCCCGACGCCGATGACGTGCGTGAAGGGCTGGTAGCAACCAAGATAGCCGCACACGCTGCCGACATGGTGCGCTGCGTGCCGGGAGCGCGCGATCGAGACAACCGCATGAGCGATGCCCGCCGCCGTGTCGACTGGGACGACATGTTCACCCTCGCGCTCGATCCCGCGAAAGCGCGTCGTTATTTCGAAAGCGCACCGCCTTTCACGGAGGGAACTTGCACCATGTGCGGTAAGATGTGCGCCATGCGAACGGTGAATCAGATTATGGATGGCCTCACCATCGATTTAGGCGAAGAGCGCTGACGAAAAGCCTGACGAATCGCGCGAAACGAAGTGTGCGAAACGACGTGCGCGAAACGGACGGAAAGACCATTCGATAAGCTGCTCGCGTTTGGGAATCAGAAGAATTTGGAGGAACCATGCTAGGAGACGAGAAGAATACCGCGCTTGTTGACGTTGATGGATTGCGCGCGAGCGACTGCGCGCTGCTGGTCATTGACGAGCTGGGCGATCCGCGCGAAACGCCGTTGGAAGGTGTGCTGCTGCCCGCCATCCAGAACACGGCGCGTTTGTGTGAGGTAGCGCGCGAGCAGGGCATGCCCGTAATCTTTACGAACGACGCTCACCTTCCCGGGCTCGACCGTGAGCTTGAGCTGTGGGGGCCGCATGGCATTGCCAATACGCCCGAAGCACAAACGAGTCCGCTGCTCAATCCACAAAAGAGCGACTTCACAGTGGAGAAGCGCCGCTACAGCGCATTCTTCCAAACAGGGCTTCGTCTGCTGCTCGATGAGCTGGGCGTGCGAGCGCTCATTTGCTGTGGCATGGACACCAACATCTGCGTGCGGCACACGGTGGCTGATGCCTACTTCAACAACTTCGACGTTGTGGTGGTGTCTGACGCGACGGCAACTTTCTTGGTGGGCAACCAAGAGGAAGGTCTCGAGTATATGAAGGCGTGCTACGCGGCAGCGGTGATTAACACCGAGGAAGCGTGTGCGCTTATCGGTCGTGCGTAGGTGCGACACAGGATTGCCGCGCTGGAAAGCGGAATGGCGAGAAAGCAGGAAAGCGAAAGCGAAGGTGCGGGCATGAAGGCCGTTTTGAGCATTGCGGGGTCGGATTCAAGCGGGGGCGCGGGGATTCAGGCCGACATTAAGACCATCGAGGCACACCGGCTGTTCGCCGAGACGGCCATCACCGCACTTACCGCGCAGAATACCACAGGCGTGTTTGGGGTGGAGAATGTACCGCCGGCGTTCGTGGAGCAGCAGATCGACGTGGTGTTTGACGACATTCGACCCGATGCGGTGAAGGTTGGCATGGTGTCATCGGGCGACATTGCGGCTACCATCGCTCGCGCGCTTTCTCGGAACGGGGCTCGAAACATCGTGGTTGATCCGGTGATGGTAGCTACGAGCGGCAGTGCGCTTGCCGAAGGCGGGGCGGTTGCGACGTTAGTCGATAAGCTGTTCCCACTTGCCGCAGTAGTCACACCCAACATTCCCGAAGCATGCGCACTTGCTGGCTTTCCCGTTGAGAGTGAAGCCGACATGGAGCGTGCTGCTGTTGCTATTGCAAGCCTTACGCCGGGAGCCGTACTGGTGAAAGGCGGTCATGGCAGTAGCGCCACGGCGAGCGATTATTTGCTTTTGCCTGATGGGCTAGGCGTGTGGGTTTGCGCTGCGCGTGTGGATAATCCCAATACGCACGGCACTGGCTGCACGCTGTCATCGGCTATCGCATGCGGGTTAGCGAAGGGGCTCAGTATAGAAGACGCCGTTCGTGCGGCAAAGGCATACCTGACACGTGCCCTTGAGGCGCAGCTCGATTTAGGGCGGGGAAGTGGCCCCCTCGATCATGGGGTTGAGCCGGGCTGTTAGCGCTGCTTAAAGCCGCCCCATCTGTGTAGACGGTACGTAGATGGGGCGGCAACGTCGCCTGTATGTGCGTCAAGACTGGCGACGTTGGCTGGCGCTCCGTGTTACTGATGTTGGAAGTAAAAGATTGCGATCTGTGTGCGGTTTTTCAGCGTGAGCTTCTGCAAGATGACGCTAATGTGATTGCGCACGGTTCCTTCTCCCAAATAGAGGGCAGTGGCGATCTGTCGGTTATCAAGCCCCTCGGCGATCTTTTCCACAATGGCGCATTCCCGCTCGGTGAGATTGGGATGCGAAAAGGATGTCGGCGTACGACGCAAAAGGGTGCTTGCCCGCTCAACTACGTCTCCTGCCAGCACGCTTTGGCCAGCCATAACACTGCGAAGCGCTGGCGCTATCTTGGCGGCGTCCTGCTTAATCAGGTAGCCGCGCGCGCCTAACTGCAGTGCTCGCACAATGTACTCGTCGTCGGAAAACGTGGTCAAAAACACGATGCGCGCGCACGGCTGCTCACGCAGGATAGCTTCGGCGGCGGCCAGGCCATCGGTTCCAGGCATCTGAATATCCATGAGCAGCACGTCGGGCGCAAGTGCGGCGAAGCACTCGATCGCCTGTGCGCCGCCATGGGCGCGCTCGATCACGTCAATGTCGTTTTCCGCATTTAAAATGGTGCTGAGCGATTCGGTGATGAACGGATCGTCATCAACAATCATGACCTTCATACGGTGCGCCTTTCGTTTGAGGATGAAACGCGTTCTTTCGGAATGGAAGCGAACACGACAAATCCGTGTTTGTTCCGGTCAAACCCTGCGCGAAAGGTGCCGCCAAGCGCGCCGACACGCTCTTCCATGGTACGCAAGCCGATTCCCGCAGAGGTGGTAGTGCGCGCGGAGCCTTCTTCGTCACTGCCGTTGTCGGTGATGGTGAGGTTCCAAAGTGCCGGATACTCAGCTACTCGAACCTGCACGCGCGTCGCGTTGCTGTGTCGTGCCACGTTAGCCAGTGCTTCCCGCGTTACGGCGGCAAAGCAATACGCCACTGCGTTTGGTGCGTTGTCGATCTCGTAGCGCAAGCTAACATTTTCCAGCTCGCTTTGCTCAACCAATCGCTCAAGTTGCGAGCGCAGGTCGAAGGCGTCGTCGTGTAGTGCATGTACGCTTTTGCGCACGGCGTCGAGCGCCTCGCTCACGGTTGCTGCGATAGGGGCGAGCTGCGCCTGCAAATGTTCGTCTTTGGCGTGCGTTACCTGGAGGGCTTGCGTTTGCAGCACTGCTCGGGTAAGCAGGTGCCCTACGTTGTCGTGGATGTCGCGCGCAATACGCCCACGTTCGGTAAGGGTAGCCACGCGCACCTCGTAGTCTTGCCGGTCAAGTAGGTCGCGGTTGCGCGCTTCCAGGGAAAGCGAACGTTCACGCAGCTCATCGCGCGCGGCGCGTTGTTCGTCGTGCTGAAGTAATAGGCGGCTCGTGCGCCAGGCGAGCAAGAGAGACACGGCCATGACAACCGCGATTATGGCACACACGGAAAGCGACAGGCGCACTGCGACACCCACAAAAGCTACAGCGCACAGAAGCTGCATGGTGCGTAAACCCCTCACCGCATCTGGCTTTGCTGGCGTGTAGCAATGCTTACCGCATTCACTGAGTCCGTGGGGAAGGCAATCATAGGCAATCAGGGGCACGAACAGCGCGCAAGGAACCACCACGAGCGCCAGGGCGAGGTAGGCGATGGCTGCGGTGTACCTCGTTTTTTCCGGCAGTACTTCAAGCAGCGACGATGCAATGACGGCTGCAAGCAAGCCGACAACCGTAAGCGATGGGGGCGCAACAAAGCCGAGCGCAAGGCAGCACCCCAAAAACACAATAAGCTTGTCGAGCACGCGTTCCATGCAAACATCATACGGCAAGACACCGCTGTACGCAGCGGCAATCGGCACCTCATGAGCGAGGATGGGAAACTCGTGACAAAAGTCACTTCCGCGATAAGCGCCCGATGCGGATACTGAAAAAAACAAAGGAAGTGCGCGCAGGGCGTGCATGTGTACAGAAGGGGGACTCGTATGGGCGAAACCGCGCAGCGTACGCCAAACGACGTTGTCGTTGAAGTGTCGAGCTTGGTGAAGCGCTACAAGGAAACCATTGCGCTCGACCATTTCAACCTGTCGATACGTCGCGGCGAAGTATTCGGGCTTTTAGGCCCGAACGGCAGTGGCAAAACCACCGCTATCAACTGCATATTGCAGCTGCTCACCTACGACAAGGGTGCGGTTCGGTTGTTTGGCGAGGCCATGGCGCCAACGCGTTACGACATCAAGCGCCGGATAGGTGTGGTGCCGCAGAATTTGGCAGTGTTTGAAGAACTTACCGTGCGCGAAAATATCGACTACTTCTGTGCGCTGTACGTGTCCGACAAACACCGTCGTCGCGAGCTGGTGGATGAGGCCATTTCGTTCGTGGGACTCGAGGGATATGAGCGCTTCCGGCCGAAGAAGCTTTCGGGTGGCTTAGCACGACGCCTGAACATTGCGTGCGGCATCGCGCACAAACCGGAGCTCATCATCTTAGACGAGCCTACGGTGGCGGTTGATCCGCAGAGTCGAAACGCTATTTTGGAGGGCATTCTGCGGCTGAACTCGGAAGGTTCCACCATCATCTATACCAGCCATTATATGGAAGAGGTGGAGGAAATCTGCTCGCGTATTATGATCATGGACAAGGGACGCGGTGTGGCAAACGGCACGAATGCCGAGTTGAAGGCCATGATTGGCACGGGTGAGAAGTTGCGTATCCAACTGGTGGGCGACACCGGTGCTCCCGCTTTCGTAGCGCCGCTTGTGCGGGGTGGTGCGGACGCTGGTGCAGATTCGCCCGCCGAAATGGAACCGGCGTTTATGGCACGTATCCGCAGGTTGCCGCACACGCTGCGCGCCAACATCGAAGGCGACGTGCTGGAAGTCGATTGTGCAGTGGGTGCACACAACCTGGCCGACGTTCTTGCCGTACTTAAGGAGGCGGACGTGGCGTTCGGGCGCATCTATGCCGAGCCGCCCACGTTAAACGACGTGTTCCTCGAGATTACCGGCACCGAACTGCGCGACTAGCGCGGGCGGGAGGCACATCATGTGGAACACGTTCAAATATACGACGCTTTATATCTCGCGCGAGCGTGAGATCCTCATCTGGGCACTGGCGTTTCCTATCATCTTGTCCACGCTGTTCTCGCTTATGTTTTCTGGGATGGATGAGTCGGTGTATGCCACCGATTTAGGCGTGGTGGTTGTCGAAGATGAGGCGTGGGAGTCTGATGAAGCTGCCGTGCTGCGCGAGGTGATGGATGCGATAAGTGAGCCAGGCACCGCGGCTGACAAGGTGGGTAGTCTTGTGGCACCGCACTACGTTGAAAGCGAAGAGGATGCACGCCGCACACTCGCCGACACCGATGCCATTGCCTACCTGATAGTTGACGAACAAGGCGCGCCGCAGCTGCATATGAAGCTCGATCCAGCTGACTCGTCGCTCACGCAACGGCAAACCGTGGTGAAGACGGTGCTCGATGGCGCACTGCGTACCAAGGCAGCGGTGAGTGATGCGGTTGAGAGTCATGTTCGTGCCGATGTGGAGCAAGCTGCCCGTTCGGGCTCGTTTTCACCGGAAACCTTCGACGTGCAGGCGCTGCCTACCTCTGTTGAAAACTGGGATCAGGAAGCTTCCCTTTCTCTCGATGATGCTTCTGCTGCCTCGGATGTGCTTATGTATATGGGTATCGACGTCGAAGCGCTCGTTGAGCAAGCGCTTGCAGCAACCGATGCTGAGCTTACCGAGCGCGTGTCGATCACGCACAATAAGCCAATGGAATCGGAGCGCTACTACTACGCCCTTTTGGGCATGGCGACGCTGTTCACCGCAAACATTGGCATGCTTGGAATAAACCGGATACTGGCGAACACGTCGAGTGTGGGTGCACGCCGCACGTTGGGCGCGGCGTCCCGTACTCGCGTAATGGTAGCGACGTGTGCGGCGACATGGGTGCTGTCCTTCGTCTGTCTGCTGGTGGCGTATGTCTATATCCGTTGCGCGATTGGTGTCACGTTTGGTGGGAAAGATGCGGCGTGTGTGCTGGCGCTCGCGGCATCATCGCTTGCAGGTTGCATGCTCGGCGCTTTCATCGGCGCGATTCCGGGCGTTTCGGAAGGTGGGAAGGGCGGCATCATTACGGTGATTGCATGCTTTGGGGCGCTGTTTGCAGGGTTGTATGGGCAGGCGTGTATGTCATTGGCTGACCACATTGCTGCCGTGGCACCGTGGTCGGTGTACGTGAACCCGGCGAGTCTGATCGCTCGGACGTTCTACAGCTTGTACTACTACGACAGCATGGTTCCCTATGCAGAGTCACTCGCGATGCTGCTGGTAATGGCGGTAGTTTTCTTGGCAGGAACCGCACTTTTGGCAAGGAGGCAGCAGCATGAACATCTTTAAGGCCGCCTGTAAGATTTTACTGAACAACAAGATGTACTTTCTTATGTATGTGGTGTTCTTAGGAGCTATAGGTGTGTTCGTGGCGACGGGGAACACGCAGGGAGCCACCTCGGACGAGTTCGTGCAGAACCGCGCCGATGTGGCCGTGATCGACCGCGATGGTGGCACATTAGCGTCGGGCGTCACCGAGGCTATGGCTTCGAATGCCACCATGGTCGAGGTGGCCGACACCGAGCGCTCTTTGCAGGATGCGGTGGCGCAAGGCATGGTCGACTGCCTAATCATCGTGCCGGAAGGTTACGGGGAAGCATTTGTGGAAGCGGTTCGCGCAGGCGATGAGCCACCATGTGTGCAAACAGTGGCGAGCTTCGACAACATGGCAGGGTTTGAGGTGGAAAACCAGCTGCAGATGTACCTGTCGTGTGTGGCTGCGCGTACAGCTTTAAGTGGGGAAGAAACTGCACAAGAGGCTCTGTCTGAGGCCGCAACGGCTGCGCTTGACGATATGGCTGAGCAAACAACAGCGTCGTATGCTATCGAGGAGGGGAAGGCCTCTCCCTTACCCGACGATTTCCTCTTGTATAATCGCTGGTCGGTCTATCCGATCGTGTGCGCCATTGGCGTGCTGGTAACGGTTACTTTGGCGGGTTTCAACCGCACTGACGTGCGCCGGCGTAATTTGTCCGCGCCGGTGAGCGGCTTGTCGCTCAGCTTGGGATTATCCTTAGCGAGTGTGGTATGCATGCTCATTACGTGGGTATGGTTCGCTGGATTGGGCCTTGTTGCCTTCGGTGGGTCGCTTGAGGGTACCGATACGTGGCGTGTGGCGCTGTGCTTGGTTGATCTATTTGCGTATGCCCTGTTCGCGCTTGCGTTCGGCTTCCTGTTAGCACAGCTGGGTGCAAGTGTTGCGGTGGCGAACTCGGCGGCGAATATCGTGGGCCTGGTGCTGTCATTTCTAGGTGGCGCATGGATTGATATACGGCTTATGGGGCAAACCCTGGAAACAGTGGGGCACTTCACGCCATCGTATTGGCATGGCCAGGCGCTCGTGAGTATCGCGCAGGCCGATGGGGCAACGTGGGACGCGCTTGCACCTGCGATCGCCGATATGGGCATTGTGTTCCTGTTTGCGGCAGCGCTCTTCGCCGTGGCATTAGTGGTGGGGCGCGTGCGGCTGGGAAATGCGGGCACGAAGGAACGCGCGTCTTCCGACAAGTCGACACCGAAGGAAGCTTCCGTGGCGTAAGACTATTCGCGCACACGTTCTGAAGAGAATTAATTTGCTGGCCCTGTGCTTACTCGTTTGCGCAGGGCCAGCGGCTCTTGTCGGTTCTTATGCAGTGTATACGCAGCGGCCGCCGGTGAAGGTGGCCAGGGTGCGCGTCTTCTGAATGTCGGCTGCGTCACTGATGAGTAGGTTGCGGTCAACTACAGTGATATCGGCCAGCATGCCCGGCGCGATTGTTCCCAGTTCGTGCGCTCGGCTTGCTGCTGTGGCGCTTCCCAGCGTGTAGGCGCGGATGGCTTCGGCCATGCTCACACGTTCGGATGGCAGCCAGCCGCCGGCGGGTTCATGTGTGGCGGGGTCTTGTCGTGTGACGGCCACGTAGAGCATGTCCATCGACTTCACGTCGACTACCGGAGAGTCGGTGCCGAACGCCAGCGTGCCGCCGACGTCAAGCAAGGCGCGCAGCGGCCACATGTACGGTACGCGCTCGTTCCCTAAGTCGCGCTCGGGGCCGCCCGGATCAAGCGTGATATGCGGGGGCTGCACGGCAGCGACCACGTTCAGGCTGGCCAGACGGGCGATGTCGTCCGGCAGGAAGTTCTCCACGTGCTCGAGACAGTTCCTGCGCCCCTGCGGCAGCTCGCCGAAGCGTTCACGTGCTTCTTCGAAGAAGTTGAGTGCGGCATGGATGGCGGCATCGCCGATGGTGTGGATGCGCACCGGGTACCCCTTTTCGGCGGCGGCCAGTACATAGTCGCGCATGAGGGCGGGATCAATGGTGGGCCGCCCGCAATCGTCGGCAAAGCGTGCGTTTGTGTAGGGGTCGGTTACCCAGGCGGTGTGCTGACTGGACACACCGTCGAAGAATTGCTTGAAGCCTCGCGTGCTTAAGAGCGGATGAGTGTAGTCGCGCAGCATGCGTTCAAAGCGGCTCTGGTCGGCTAGTAGCGTGGGGAACATGTGGATGCGCGCGGTTAGTTCGTCCTTTTCTAGCAGTCGAGCGAAGGAATCGTCGCGGATGAAGTCGAGTCCGGGCGACGCCATAAGCGACATATCACACACGCCGGTAATGCCCTCACGGGCTAGCCGGGCGAGAAAGCCCCGGTAGGCGTCATCGATTTCAGCGTCGGTGAAGGCACCCACAATCTTGGGCATGAGTTCCATAGCTGCTGCTTCGCGCACGATGCCGGTTAGCTCGCCGGTATCGTCACGATCGTAGCTGCCGCCGGCGGGTGCTACGCTGTCGTTGTTTACGCCCAGCTCGCGCAGCGCGACCGAGTTGAGCCACAGCGTGTGTGCGTCACCTGAGTACAGCGCTACCGGACGGTCAGGGAAGGCGGCGTCGAGCGAATGCTTCGACGGCATGACCGGTGGGTTCCAACGGTATTCGCGCCAGCCCTGTGAGAGCAGCCAGCCGGTGGGTCTACGCAGGGAAAGCTCTTGCATACGCCGTACGCAGTCGGCTTCGTTTTCTCCCAGAAACATCTCGGCGAGGGGCGACGAGTACAGCGCCGAATGGAAAAAGTGCAGATGAGAGTCGTGAAAACCCGGCGTCACAAACGCATCTTCGAAATCGAACACGCGTGCAGGGGTCTGTCCTGTATTCGCGTTTGCAGCCAAATCGCGCAGGTCACAGGCGTTGCCTACAGCAGCTATGCGGTCGCCCGAGAGAGCGATGGCTGCGGGTTTTGCCTCGTCGTTTGTTCCCGTGAAAACGTTTTGACTGATGATGATCGCATCAATGCGTTTCGCTTCGCATCCCATACAAAACCTTCTCTCTTATGCGGTGTTTCCCAAAAGAAACGCTGACTGGCACCGTCTTGCCTTGCGAATTAAGGGCAGGCGGAAGTAGCCGATGTTTCTCTCAAGCGGATTATAGCCCTGTTCGGGTGCTCATGTACTACGCGATGAACGCCGCCACTTCTTCAAAAGCACGTTGGCTTTCGGGAAGGTGCTCAATGAACGGGAAGATGTGCCACATGCCCTCATACTCGCTCAACGTTACCTGACAGCCTTCTGTGCGGGATTCAGCGGCAAACGCGCGCATACCCGAGAGCATGATCTCATGCTCGCCGCCGATAACGAGCATTGGCGGCAGCCCCCGCTTCGGCCCGTACAGAGGGTCGGGCGGGAAGCTTCTCGGATCGAGCCCCTCGGCCCAGATTTCGGCAATCTGTTGGCAGCTGTATCGTCCGATCAGTGGGTCGCGGGCGTCATATCCTGTGGCAAGATCAACGTCACCCACCATGTCGAAAAACGGCGAGATCGCCAGTATGCGGTCAGGCAGCGCCGCGTTGCGCTGTACGGCCAGCTGCGCCACGGCAACCGCTAGGCTGCCGCCCGCTGAGTCGCCAAACAACACCAGGCGCGCGCCTTCCTGCTCCGCACGCGCGCAGGCAGCTTCATAGGCGGACGTGGCTGCGGCAAGTGTTTCGGCGCAGCGGTGCGTGGGTGCGAGCGGGTAGATGCAGGCAGTGAGTTCGCATCCCGTGCGTTCAACCAGGCGCTGGCAAAAACGCCACTGGTCATCGCTGATCCGCTTGAAGAACGCACCACCGTGGAAGTAAAGCACGTGGGTGGGCGTGCAGGTACGCTCGACGCTTTCCGCATGCTCGTTACTGGCAGAACCTGCGCTAGCTGCCGACCGCACGGTGACAAGCAGTGTTCCGTCGGCTGCATGCGAGCGCTCAACGTGCATCGACTCGCGTAAGAAAGCGGGTGGCTCATACCCGCTTTCCAGCTCGATGCGCTGCTCTTCGCGGCACGTCTCAACCAATTGTGCGAAGGGCACTGGCTCTGACCAAGGAGCCTTCGCGTTTGTGCGAATGAACATGTCGTAGATCGCCGTTGCCTCGCTGCTGCGCATGTGAGAGCCCGCCTTTCGCTTGTTGCTTTGCTTGTTCTAGAAGTTCCAGCTGTTCATGTAGGCAATCTGCTCGTCGGTGAGCTCGTCGATAGCAACGCCTAATGTTTCCAGTTTCACGCGCGCTACGCCGTCATCAATCTCGGCTGGCACGTCGTATACCCGGTTCTCAAGCTCCCTTTTGTGGTGGTACAAGTACTCGGCGGCGAGCACTTGGTTAGCAAAGCTCATGTCCATCACGCTGGCGGGATGGCCCTCGGCGCAGCTTAAGTTCACCAATCGGCCCTCGGCAAGCACGGTAATGGTGCGCCCGTCGGCAAGTACGTACTCATCGACTAAGGGTTTCAGCGTGCGTTTCTCGACGGCGTTTTCTTCAAGCCACGACATGTTGATTTCGGAATCAAAATGACCGGAGTTCGCCAGAATTGCGCCGTCTTTCATGTTCTCGAACGCGGGTGCGTCGATAACCTTGCAATCGCCGGTGACCGTCACCCACACGTCAGCATGTTTGGCTGCCTCAGCTGCGGGCATTACCTCGTAGCCTTCCATGTGCGCTTCAAGGGCCTTGCAGGCATCTACTTCGCACACGATCACGCGCATGCCCATGCCTTTCGCACGCAGTGCCAAGCCGCTTCCGCAGTAGCCGTAGCCCGACACCACCATGGTGCGTCCGCACAACAGGCGGTTCGTGGCGCGCACGATGCCATCAAGGGTGCTTTGACCTGTTCCGTAGTGGTTGTCGAAGCAGTGCTTGGTGTTTGCGTCGTTAATGTTGAACACGGGGTAGGCAAGTGTTCCTTCAGCGGCCATGGAAGCGAGGCGCATCACACCGGTGGTGGTTTCTTCGGTACCGCCGATGACGCCGGCCAGCTTGTCGGCATGGTGTGTATGCAGTGCAGTATCTAAGTCGGCGCCATCATCCATCACAATCTGCGGGTTGGTGGCGATAACCGCTTCGATATGGGCGTTATAGGAGTCCATGCTCTCGCCGGCGATGGCGTACACATTTACGCCAAAGTCGCGCACAAGCGAGGCGGCGGTGTCGTCTTGCGTGGAAAGGGGGTTGCTCGCGCACAGGGTTACGCTCGCGCCGCCTGCCACTAGTGCTCGCATCAGATTGGCGGTTTCGGTGGTCACGTGCATGCAGGCGCCAACGCGTACGCCTTCTAAGGGGCGCTCTTCGGCGAAGCGCTCGCGAATGCGGCGCAGAACGGGCATGTCGCGCTCGGCCCACAGGATGCGTGCCTTGCCCGCATCGGCCAACGTAATGTCTTTGATGTCGCAGCTTGTCGGTTCGGCCGTTTCGATGTCGCAGTTCTTCGGCATAGATGCCCCCATCTTCTCGTATCGTATGCATTTGTGGTTTGCCCGCAGCGCAGCGGGCCGGTGAGTTTCGCGTTTGGTTATTATACGGTTCGCCTGTGTGGAGCGCTCAATCGTATTAAGGAAAGTTGACGAATCAGTGCGAAATCAACGGAATCGCGTCCATTTTCTAACAAGCGGCTATAATCATGCAGACTTCGGGGTGAAGGAGTATTCGTGATAGACCAATTGCTGGCCAACATATCGTTCGTTGACGTGATCAACACCTGCATGTTTATCGCGTTCTCCTGTTGCTACGCCTACCAGCTGTTTTACGTGCTTGTAGTGCTGACAAAAAAGCCGCCCGAAATCACGGCGCGGCGCAATCATAAGTACGCCGTTATCGTTGCCGCGCGCAATGAACGCGCTGTTATTGGCGATTTGATGCGCTCCATTCGCGCCCAAAACTACCCGCAAGAGCTCATCGACATCTTCGTGGTGGCCGACAACTGCACCGACGACACTGCGCAGGTGGCAAAGGCGGCAGGCGCGACTAAGGTGTTCACGCGCAAAAACGCCGAGAAGGTGGGGAAGGGCTACGCGCTCGAGTATGGCATCGAACGTATTCGTTCCGAACATGCCGAGGCGGGCTATGAGGCGTACTTTGTGTTCGACGCCGACAACGTGCTTGACGAGAATTACTTCCGCGAGATGAACAAAACGTTCGACGGTGGAGCGAAGGCTTCGACAAGCTACCGCAATTCGAAGAACTTTGCATCGAACTGGATATCGGCGGGTTATGCCGTATGGTTTCTGCGTGAGGCGAAATTCCTTTCTCAGGCGAGGTTGACCTTAAACACAAGCTGCGCCATTTCGGGAACAGGCTTCTTTATTGCTGCTGAAGTCATTGAGGCACACGACGGTTGGCAGTGGTTTTTACTCACTGAGGACATCGAATTCTCAACTTCTACTATCCTTGACGGCGACCGCATATCGTACTGCCCCACAGCGGTGCTCTACGACGAGCAACCCATTACCTTCCGCGATTCATGGAATCAGCGTTTCCGTTGGGCGAAAGGCTTTTATCAGGTGTTTTGGCGCTACGGGGCGCGGCTTGCCAAGGGTATGGCGAAAAACCCGAAAGGTTCGCGCTTCGCGTGCTATGACATGCTGATGACCATATCGCCGGCGATGCTGATCACGTTTATTGTCGCTATGTTCAACCTGGTTATTGTGATACTTGGGTGTTTGGGTGTCATGTCTATGGGCAACGTAGTGGCAAGTTCGCTCTCATGCGTGATCTTCTGCATTCTAAACTACGTCATGTTTATGTTTTTGTTCGGCGTGCTGACTACCATCATGGAATGGGATGTTATTCGTGCATCAACGGCGATGAAGATTCGCTCGGTATTCACGTTCCCGCTGTTCATGCTTACCTATATTCCCATCGCATTTGTGGCGCTGTTCAAGCGGGCCGAATGGAAGCCCATTCGCCACAGCATTTCGGTTGACGTGTCGGAGTATTCAACCACAGCGTCTACAAGTACTGATGCTGCCGCTGACGCACCTGAGCAGCATTAGACGCTCAGCGACTTTAATCAGTGTTTCCTTAAGCCTTTGAATCTCGCGACTACAACACGCGGGCAAAGGTGAGTGCCCATACGTTTTGTACGCCCGCAGCGTGGAGTGCGTCGGCTGCGGCGAAAAGGGTCGATCCGGTGGTGTGAACGTCGTCTACCAAAATGACGCTGGCTGCCTGGCGCACGATGTCTTGTGCCGCTTCGCTCATCGAGAAGCGCTCGCTCATGTTCGCGATGCGCCCGCGCCGCCCAAGCGTGCGCTGATCTAAACTGCGTGGATGATCGAGCGCGTATGCAATCGGTAGGTCAAGTTCGTGTGCGAGAGCTAAAGCGAGCTCAGCGCCGTGGTCGAACCCGCGCGCCCTTCGGGCGGCACGTGATGCAGGAATGCCGACAATTACGGGCCGCTTTTCCAGCCAGGTGGGCAGCGCGTACGGTGCCATGATGCGTGCCATGGTGGCGGAAAGCGCGCGGTCACCGGCGTCTTTCCAGGTGCGCACGATGCGCGCTGCCGCATCACCGTAGAGCACGGCGCTCGCGCAGCCGTCGTAGCCAGGTGCGCTGCGCCCCGCTGCAGCGAGCATGACATCGTTACATTCGCAGCATTGAATAGCACCGAAGGGGGATCCGCATCGGGGGCAGGCGCGCCACCAGTCAATGTAGGGCAATTCTCTTCGGCACTGATCACAGAGCACTTCTCCCGGCATGTCACATACGGCGCAGCGGGTCGGCCATATCGTTTCCGATACGACATCGACCAAGGCTGTCCGGTACGATTCTATCGATGCAAGAAGGCTGTTCATGGGTCGATGGTATCACGGGGCTTGCAGCAAAAAGTTGAAGGAAATCTTGCGGAATTCTGTTGCCGATCTGTCATAGGCGCGAACGTGCCATGTGGCATGTGTGTCGTTTTTGGTAGAATGGGAAGGCTTCATTCGGGTCTGTAGTTGCGGATGCGTGTTCGCGATCGTTTCGGTCGCTGCCTGCGTGTCCAAGTCCATGACAGATGCGGTCGAAGGGATCCACGTAAGTTCGCGCGTTTGCGTGGGCGATCATGGCGTATCCTAGAGGTAAGTCGCACCGTCCGTTCTACTGATAGCGGCATTCGGCCGCGCGGGCGAGAGGGCTACGGCGCAAGCTTAACCCCGGTGCGCGAGTGTGGGGGCAAAGACTAGGTCAGCCGATGAAGCAGCTCGTTTGAACCGTTCGAGACTAAGGATATCAGCAATGAAGCGTCTGCAAGCTCTTTTGGTCGGCTGCCTTGCGGCGGCGGGCCTTGTGGTTCTCATGACTGGCTGCACGTCGTCTGAGAGCTATGCTCCACCCGAGAAGACTCCCATGGTGTCCGCTCCTGCCATCATTCAAGATGGCGTTTTGAAGGTGGGTGTCGACGCGACGGCGGCTCCCTTGGCGGGGCAACCCGCGAATTCCACGAAGATTGTGGGTATCGACGTTGATATAGCGGCAGCGCTTGCCGATCAGCTGGGATTGAAACTTGAGGTCATCGACGTGGGAAGCGATCCTGAAGCCGCGTTGGAAGAGGGTCGTGTTGATATCGTTATGGGCGTCGACGGCTCCGACGACTCGTATACGTTCTGGCGTTCTGAGAGTTATTTACCCACTGCTGTTGCGCTGTTCGCTACGACGCAAGGGCAGGCTCCGGCAGCTGACACCACCGCTAGTATCGCAGCACAGCTGTCATCGAAGAGCGCATGGGCTGCTGCCAACATATACAAGAGCGCGAGTTTGACCACCACTGACACACTGGAAAGCGCGTTCTCATCGCTTGCGACGGGTAAGGTCGATTATGTGGCGTCCGATATGGTTATCGGTACGTATGCAGCGCACAGCGCCGGTCAGGAAGTGCAGGCGGTCGCGCTGCTGCAGCCCGCGAGCGGCTACTGCATTGGTGTACTTGATGCGAACACCGAGCTGAAGCAATGCGTGTCTGATGCGCTCGCTACGCTGTCGGGTTCAGGTGTGGTGTCTGTCATCGAATCGAAGTGGCTCGGTCAGGCACTCGACTTGACCAACATTCCGGTTGCTGAAGGTGCGACATCGGTATCGACCGACGATGAGGACGCAGAACAAAGTGCCGACGGTGAAGAAGCAGCCGACGGCTCTGCAGTTGATCCTGCTGTTGAGGAAGCGCTTGGCGGCGGGTCTGGAGCAGATGAGCCTTCCACCACCGATGGCACTTCCGGCACTGACGGCACGCAAACCGAAGGGGTGTCGGGTGTCGCCAGCAATGCGGTAGTGCTGTAGGTTTCCACATGTTTCGTATACTCCGCTTGATGTGAGTGTTTGACGCAAGCACGGTTGCGCAATTGAGTACAGCGTAAAGAAGAGGGCTTTGGCGATTCGGTTCGCCAAAGCCCTCGGTCTCTGTATACCCTGCTTAAAGACGTTCTCGAGCGTGGGGCCGCGCGAACGCCGTATGCTCGGTTGAAGCGTTAGTTCAGGAAGTCCTCGAGAATCTCCTGTTCGGCTTCCTCTTCGGTAAGTCCGAGCGTCATGAGCTTGGTAATCTGATCGCCAGCGATTTTGCCGATGGCGGCTTCGTGTACAAGCATAGCATCCTCGCTTGCGGCCTCGATGCCGGGGATGGCCGTTACGCGGGCATTACCCATGATGATGGCGTCGCACTGCACATGGCCGCGGCACTTTGCGTTGCCGATAACCAGCGGGTTGAACACTTGCTTCGAGTTGTCCTGTGCCACGCTGCGCGAAATCACCTGTACGCTTGCATCATCACCGTTCAGTTCGATCTTCATGTTCGAAGTGGCCACCTGATCATCGTGTGTCAGTAGCTTTTCGGTGAGTATCAGCTTCGATTTTGCGGCCAGCGTGGCGTTGGTATCGCGCACGGTAGAGGTAACACCGCGCAGCTGGATCATCTCCATCTCGCAGATAGCTTTCTCATCCAATATCACGTTCGTCACCGGGTTTAAGATGCGCTCGCCGATGCCTTCGCCTTCGCCGTAGTGTTTCTCGACGTACTTCACATGGCTGTTCTTGCCACAGTGGAAGGTGTGGATGCCGTCATGTTCGGAAGCTTCATGGCTTTCGTTATGGATGCCGCAGCCAGCGATGATGGTCACGTCGCAGTCTTCGCCAATGTAGAAGGTGTTATACACCACGTCCTTCAGCCCGGCCTGCGTGACGATGACCGGTATGTACACCGTTTCACCGCGCGTTCCTGGTGCGATGCGGATGTCGATGCCGGGGTTGTCGGTCTTCGTGGCTATTTCGATGTTGGCTGAGGAATGGCGCTCAACGAGCTTGCCGTCGCGGCGGATGTTGAAGGCTCCTTTCGGCATGCCATGGATGTTCGCTATCTCGGCGAGTAGGTTCTCGTCGATAGGGGAAAGGTCAACTGCCATCGTGAATGCCTCCTTGTCTAGCACGTCGTAGGAATTTCAGTGATATGCAGGCGTGTTGGCTGCGTGAGTTGGCAGTGGGGCATACCCTTTGCCACAAAGCCGAGCCTTGGCATGAGTTCGTCGGGTGTTCCGGTTTCTACCACCTTGCCGTCTTTGATAAGCACGATCTCGTCAGCCAGTTGAATGATGCGCTCTTGGTGCGAGATGATGATGATGGATCGGCCGTCGCGTGCCTCGTGGATGTCGCGGAACGTGTCGGTGAGACGGTCGAAGCTCCACAGATCGATGCCCGCCTCGGGTTCGTCGTAGATGGCAAGCTTCGGATCGCGTGCCAAAATGGTGGCGATCTCGATGCGCTTCACCTCGCCACCCGACAAGTTCTTATCGACCTCGCGGGTGAGGTAGTCAGCCGAGCACAAGCCCACCTTCGACAGGTACTCGTTGCAGGAGAGCATGGGAAGTTTACGGCCTGCGGCGATGTCGAGCAGTTTCTTCACTTTCATGCCCTTGAAGCGCGCCGGCTGCTGGAAGCCGTAGCCAATGCCTAAGCGTGCGCGCTCATCGATACTCATGGAGGTGATGTCGAGTCCGTTGAAGATAATGCTTCCTGACGTGGGGGTTTCCACGCCCATGATCAGTTTCGCCAGCGTGCTCTTGCCGCCTCCGTTCGGCCCGGTGATCACGGTGAAGCGATCGACGGGTATGGTGAGATTCAGTCCGTCGATGATCCGCTTCGTTTCCCGGGAGCCTTCGCTTACGGGCACTTCGAACACAAGATCTTTCAGTTCAAGCATTCGTATCGTTTCCTTTGTTTCGTTTCCATCGTCTTATCTGACTATATGTCATAAGTTCGGCAACATATTATAGGAGTTTCTTGCAGGCGTACAACTCGAATTTAGTCGTTCATCAAGTCGATGACGTTCCATGAACGTTTCGACGACTCGATGATGCTGCGATTCCCGAACACGCACATTGCACCGTGCTTCATACCGTCTTGCAGGGGTGTGGTGAGCGAGCGTGCATCATTAAGCGTGGTGCCTACTACGCGCTTTCGGTCGTGTAGGCGATCATCCCACGTGCGGCCGGCAAACACGTCGGCAGCCTGGCGCTTGACGATCGCGCGGGGCTGAAGCGGATTGTCGATGGCTGCTACCGTGCTTACCACGTACCCCTCGAGCTCGTCAGCGTCGGGCATATAGCTTTCAAGCCACTGAGCAGCGCTGTCGAAGCGCTCACACGTACGATCAAGGTGCGGATCGCGGTAGGAGTAGAAGCGCATTGCGCCAGCACGTGCGGCCTGAAAACCTGCTCCGTAGGCACCGCCCTTCACGCGCACCTCGTTCCACAGATAATCGTAGTTCAAAGCGCGTGCGGCAACCGACCACGACGGCGAATAGTCGCAGTTGATCAGGCGGTGGTCGAACCCGGCTGCGGCGTAACACACGTCGGAAGCGACAATAAACGCTTCATTGCTCGCGTGCGGTTCGGGAATATGAAGACGCACATCGCGTACGGCGGCATGACCATCGGTTACAGCTAGCACGTTTGTGTGGCCAAAAGCGACGTGCTTTTCGGCGAAGGTGCTCCAGGCGTCGCACGGCCCGGCGAAGCTGAGTGTCTGGTTGTTATCGGTGAAGATGCGCGCGGCAAGCTCGGTGAGCTTTGTGGGTAGGGTTGGAGCCGCTTGATCGAAGTTGCTTATGAGGTGTTTCACGAAGCGGTACATATCGGTGCCTGCCAGCTGTTCCTCGACTAGGCCAGCAGGCAGGTAGTACGATCGCAGGCGCGCCATGGCACACGTGTGTCCGGCATTCACAAAGGCGTTCTCCATAGCGGCCTTGCGCTGGCGCAGCACATCAAGGATACGGTCGGTGTTGGAGAAGTCGGTTTCCAGCATCACCTCGCGCGAGAGGTCACCCAGGTAATCGACGCGCGGTGCGAGTGCGCTTGCGCTGACAATAAACAAAGGGCGCACGACGGATGCGTCGAAAGCGTCCTCATGTACGCGCTGGTAAAACGATAAGTTGCCTAAACGCCCGTTGATCAGGGTGTCGAGTTCTTGCGCGGTGTGTCGTGCGGTATCCATCTTTCCCAAAAGCGACCCTAAAAGCGACACGTAGGGAAGCTCTTCGAAGCTCACGCAGTTAAGGTCAAAGTAGCGGTATGCGTACACGATACCGTTCGTCTCAACGCTGTGACGGATGCAGGGGACGCTACCTGCGCGTACAAGCTCGTAGGTTGGCTCGCGGTCCGGCTCAGCGATGTCGGTTATCGCTAAGCGGGGAAGGGTTGCCACTGCTTGCGGGGTATCAGGGGTTTCCTGCATGGCGCGCAGGTGTTGTTCGTCTTGTTCAATGCGTTCGAAGTCGGATTCCGTCATAGTTGCGGCGATGTCGGCCAGGCGACGGGCTTCGTTCGCGCTCGTGTCATCTTCAGTGGGCACAATCTCAGCGAGGGCAGTATGCGCATTGTCGATGAATACCTCGCGAATAAGGTTTTCGAACCAATCATCGTCAAGGTGTTCGCGCAAGTAAGCGATGGCGTCCTCAAAGCGCAGGTAGGCGGTAGGCATATCGTCGTCATAAAGCCAGCCACTCATCGATGCGGTGGCATATGCTATGCCGTTGGGAATGCCGAAGTTCCCTTCGCGTAGGATGAATTCGTCGCGCGAGATTGCCGCTTCGAGCAATACATGATCAAGTCCACCGTTTGCGAGTGCATGGATGGCTTCATCGAACACGCGACGGAATTCGTGCGCTTTTTCGGGATGGATACCGCGCAGCTCCACCACGGCGAAGGGTTGCAGTAGCGAGTCGGCTACATAGGCGTTCGCGTCGGCCGCAAGGTTGGCGTCCAGTAAAGCACGCTTGAGCGGCGCTTCGTTTGAACCCATGATAGCGTCAAGCAAAACGTCCACTGCGATCACGCGCACCCGGTCGCGGGCGCACCCGATGACACACCCAATGGCTGCGCAAGCGTTCTCGGGTGCGCATGCCATGTGCTTAGCGGCGTAGTCGGTGCGCACGGGTGCCTGAAGGCGCAGTTCGCGGGGCGTAAGCTCGCTGCCGCGTGTACGCGCGTGTTCGCGCTGTTCGGTGGCCACAGGTGTGAGGTAGCGCGTATCGAGGAAGGTCAACATGCGAGCGATATCGAGGTTGCCATACAACATAATGTAGCTGTTGTCGGTGCGGTAATGCCGTTCGTGTTCTTCCAAGAAGCGTTCGTAGGTGAGCGTGGGGATAGCCTCTGGCGTACCGCCCGACTCGAAGCGGTAGGGTGTGTCGGGGAACAGCAGCTGCTGCAAGGTGTCGTAGAGCACCGATTCGGCGTCTGATAAGGCGCCTTTCATTTCGTTGAATACCACACCGTTCCAACGCAGCGTATGGGCTTCCACCGCAGCGTCGTCACTTTCGCACACATCGTCGGTTTCGGAACACGTGTTATCTACAAGCTCGTAGTGCCAGCCTTCTTGCTGAAAGATTGCTTTGTTGTGGTAGATGGCGGGATGGAATACCGCGTCGAGGTAGACGTCCATCAGGTTTATGAGGTCTTGCTCGTTCGTGCTCGCCACAGGATACATCGTCTTATCAGGAAACGTCATGGCGTTCAGGAAGGTTTGCATGGATGTTTTCAACAGGTTAACGAACGGCTCCTTCACGGGGAACCGGGATGAGCCGTTGAGCACCGAGTGCTCAAGGATGTGGAAAACCCCGGTGTCGTCAGCAGGTGGCGTGCGGAAGGCGATAGAGAACGCCTTGTTTGCATCATCGTTTTCCAGAAACAGCAATTTTGCCTGGCTTGCGTCGTGCAGCATGACGTGTGCCAGGCCGTGAATTTCGGGTAGCTGTTCGGTTGACTGCAAGGTGAACCCGCATGCGCGGGCAATGGATTCAAGTGACATGGCAATGCCTTTCCTGTGGTTCGGTGCGCTTGGCGCGCTGTCGTTTTGCGGCATGAATTATAATTCGAAACATCATTTCTGATCGATCGGCGGAAGGATTTCCATGACGCAGAGCTCACCGGGCTTCTCGTTCATAACTGTTCACGATGACGAAGATGATGTCGTTATCCAGGCAGGCATCCGCGAACCTCGCGAGGATGAGTGGGTTGAAGACGCGTCTGCTGCAAACGAACTCGCAGGTGAAAATGGGGTTGATGGTGCGAGTGGATCTGACGATGTTGTTGACGGTACTAACGATTCTGCCGAAGCTGACACAGATGTAGACATCGTTGTTGCTGACGTTGCTGACGCTGATACCGACGCCGATGAGTTGGTGGTTGAGACGGACGGCGAGCAGCAGGACGCAAGGCTTGGCACTGATCAGTCTTTAGATGGTGGTCGGTATGTGACCACGGCTGCCGATCTTGAGAGTACTCCCATGCCGATTGCGCAGAAGGTAACCATTATCGCTGGCGTGATCTTGTGCGCAATCGCCATTATCTACTGTGCGTTGTGCCGGTAGGGGCGAAGAAGAAGGTTTTGTCCGCGCAACATATAGGGTGCCGCAACGCGTGCGGCACCTCTTCGTGCGCGTGTTGAAAGGTGTGACTATGGCAAAGCATGCTGCTGATAGCAATTTCAAGGCACTGCGGGGGCGCAGGAGCGACTACGACGGCAACCACATGGGGCTCACCGAGGCGTTTGCGCCGGTTTCTCCTACCACGCCGCAACTCGATGACGATTCGGGTAATCGCATGGGCTTAACCGAGGCGTTCGCTCCGGTAACGGCGTCTGGTATGCCTGCGCGTACGCCCACAGATCCGCTTCAGGAAGAAGGCGGATTCGTCGCGGAAGCTGCGGATACGCCGCGTCACGGCCGCCACGGGCGTCACGGGCGCACAGATGAGCAGGTGCCGAACGCGGCATACCCTGTGTCCAATGCGGGTGCTGGACAGTATCAACACAAGTCGCGCCGCATGCGCAAGGTACTCATCGCTGTGATTGTGTTGTTGGTACTGCTGGCAGTAACGGCGGTATATCTTGGAGTTCGGCTTGTTTACGAGGTTAGCACACTCGCTTTCCAACAATCCGAGGATAGTATTACTGAGACAATGCAGCAGGAGAATGTAAGCGATGTGGCGGCTGGGTCCACCAAAAAGACCGACGTCGTGAACCTGACGGGTTTACTTGGGCTGTCACAAGATGAAGCCATCGCGAAGGTGGGGCACGGCGCGTCAGTAACCGCCACGCGCGAGGTTGATCAAGAGGGAAGCGATGTTAAGACCGAGGTCACGCTTGCTTTAACCGATGAACCTGCCGACACACGTTCGGGTACGCCATCGGTGTTCTTGAGTTTAAATGCCGACGGTGCGGTTATCCGCGCGGGCTATTCGGCTGCAACGTCTGCTTTGGGGTACGGGTCCTTAAGCTTTGCTGATGCAGTACAAAGCGAACACATCATCGAAAACGCGTTGCGTGAAGCAGGTTTGTCGGTTGATGACGGTGCGGCAGTGTTGCCTGAGAATAAGGGCGACTATTCCACATACGATACCGACGGCACGACGCTCATGAAGGAAACGTGCTCGTTCTCTGGGACGGGTACGGTTGATGGCGCCGAGCATTCGTGGGACGCGGTACTGCTATACGATTACGTTGCCGCGAATACATCCGGCAATTTGAACGACACAATACGTGTTCTCTACATATATGTGAATGCATAA
The DNA here is from genome assembly GCF_011038935.1 of Adlercreutzia sp. ZJ138. NCBI lineage: Bacteria > Bacillati > Actinomycetota > Coriobacteriia > Eggerthellales > Eggerthellaceae > Adlercreutzia > Adlercreutzia sp. ZJ138. The sequence continues at coordinate 46,511 of NZ_JAAKEA010000013.1, forward strand.
TTCATACTTGCATCGACACGTCAAGGCTGCTACAATGCAACGGCTGATAACCTGAGTTTGACAGTAAATGAGGGCCGTATTCGCTATTGACCAGCGGATACGGCCCTCATGTTGTTAGAATTTGTTGTAGTGAGAATCGCTTATCTCCAGCGAACTTGCTTGCCTTTTTCGAACAAAGCCTTGATCTCGTGGCGTCGCATGTACTTGCGCGGTGACTCTTCGCCGATGAGCGCAAACAGCTCGTCAGTAAGATCAGTTCGGTGATCAAACAGCCATATGTTGGCTTCAAGCTCAGAGCATCCCAGTGCTCGCATGTCTTCTAGAATGGACAGCGCCGAGTAGCGGTGTCCTAGCGCTCGCTCAATAAGCCGCAAGATAGTCAGTGCGATGTAGCAGGTTAGAAAGTGAGCCTCAAGGTGCTCGCGCGTACGAACGAACGCAGGACGTCCTTCAAGCCCTGTCTTGGTGATCTTAAATGACTCTTCGATGCGCCAAAGCTCACGGTAGGCATCGATAATGCGCTTCTCATCCCAGTTTGTCTCGCTGGTTACGATGCAGTAGTAGCCATCACAAGCTTCAGCGGCTGCGATAGCTTCCCAGTCGATCTCAGGCTTTTTAGCGCACTCAATAACTTCACCCGTCTTTGGGTCAAAGTCGATGTTGCGTACATATTGAGCTGCGCCATAGTGGGTTGCGCGTGTGTATTTGCCGGGGCTTTCAACGAGCTGGCGAGACTTCTCGAGCACCTTTTCTCTTTCATGGCGTGCTCGCTCGGCATACTTACGTGACCAAAACGCCACAACCTTCACTTCAATGGGCACGTCTTTCATCTTGCCGTCTGGCCCCTTGACGTGAATGATCTTTGTGTCCTGTCTGCTTTTGAGCTTAAATCCATCGCCGCCACACTCACGATACCCCTCATCTGAGAGTACCCACCCTCTCAGTTCGCCGGTTGACTTTGTGCCGCGTACTGATTGGCTAAACACAAACCCGTCGCCTTTACCTACAGCTGCAGCGATGTTATCTGAACAGTTCATTCCCTTGTCGGCAACGATAACAACACGCTGCATGCCGGCTGCCTCTTTGAGATCTGGTAGTGCCTCTATAAGCGTTTTTGAGTCGTTCACGTTACCCTCAAAAAGTCTGTAGGTCACAGGTATACCTGATGCATCCTGTAAAAGACCCATCTGCACGATAGGGTTGGGCCTGTGCTCCTTGGAGACGCCCTTTTCCCTAAAGCCATCAGGGTCGCACTCGAAGTAGAAGTTTGTGCAGTCGTAGTAACCACAAGCCAAATCGTGCTCGCGACTTGGGGCGATTGCGCGGTTCATTGCAGCTATCACACGATTGCGCGCAACAGCAAGCTCATCGAGCGCACGGTAGACATCACGCTCTGACGCATCGCATCGCAAAAAGTGCAGGTCTGCCCGCTGCCAAGCGGCATGCTTTGAGCCAGGTGCGAGCAGACGCTCTGAGACGAGTAGACGACACACTGCATTCAGATCATAGGCCACTTTCCTGCCGGCAAGATGATTGCGCAGAGCCTTTTCAATGCCGAGTGCGTTGTAGTAGGCCATAGGCACCGCATCCCCTGCACACATGCGGTTAACGTGACGCTTATCAACCTTTTGTGCCATATGCAGCTCAAGTGCAACCGGAGCAACAGCTTCGTTGTGTGTAGCGGTGAGCTCATCGCGTATCGCCTCACAACGCGCAAGCGCACCTGGTCCCCACACTTTTTCAAGCTCATCGAGATACCCCAGTGTTTTTACCGTTCTATTGCGTGCTTTGCCTTGCGAATCTCGAAATGACTCGGTGATTGATAGGTGTATCCGTCCGTTAGTTCCTTTGGTTTTCTTCAGATACAAAACGGCCTCCTATCTGCGCAAACTTGTCCCTCTATTATACCATACCGAGACTACACGAGACATGGAAATCTTATATAATTTGACACAAGAAAAGCCCTCAAACTGGGCCTTTGTCCAAAAACCTGCGTTTTAAACTGTCAAACTACGGTGGGACGCGGTACTGCTATACGATTACGTTGCCGCGAATACATCCGGCAATTTGAACGACACAATACGTGTTCTCTACATATATGTGAATGCATAATTCATACTTGCATCGACACGTCAAGGCTGCTACAATGCAACGGCTGATAACAAGCGAGGGAGTTCCCTCCACCTGTTTTGGCGCTTCGGCAGCTGATGGGTCATTCTGAATAGCCTTTCGTGGCGTAATGCGAATGAAAACCGTCTGCCCGAAGCAGACGGTTTTTTTCGATAGGCGCATGATAAGCGCCAAGGATTGGGAGGTGAGCGCCATAGCAGCGCAAGAACCACGGCTCAACGAGCAGATCACGGTACGTGAGTGCCGTTTGATCAGCTATGACGGAACGCAGATGGGCATCTATCCCACGCGCCAGGCTCAACAGATTGCCGATGACGAAGGGCTCGACCTGGTGGAGATCGCTCCGAACGCCACACCTCCCGTCTGCCGCATTATGGACTATGGGAAGTTCAAGTACGACCAGGCCATCAAGGCAAAGCAGGCTCGCAAGAACCAGAGCAAGATCGAGATCAAGGAAATGAAGTTCCGGCCCAAAATCGACGTGGGCGATTACACGACGAAGAAGAAGCACGTGCTGCGCTTCCTCGAGGCGGGGAATAAGGTGAAAATCACCATCATGTTCCGCGGTCGCGAAATGGCTCATCCGGAACAAGGTTTGACCATTCTGGAGCGTTTGGCTGACGACCTGAAAGACATTGCGGCCATCGAGAATCAGCCTAAGATGGAGGGGCGTAACATGCACATGCTCATCGCCCCGCTGCCGAATTCGGCGAAAAGGAAAAAGGAAGCAAACAAGACCGAAGGGAAGGACGAATAATGCCTAAGATGAAAACTCATCGCGGTACGGCGAAGCGTTTCCGCGTTACTGGAAGCGGCAAGATCATGCGCGCCAAGGGTTACAAGAGCCACATCCTCACCAAGAAGAGCCCGAAGCGTAAGCGTAACTTCCGTCATGAAACCGAACTGGCCAAGAGCGATCGCAAGGTGGTCGCCCGCAACCTCGGCCTTCGTTAATTGTTAGGAGTGATCATCAATGGCTCGTGTTAAGCGCGCACTCAACGCTCACAAGAAGCGTCGTACTGTTCTCACCCGTGCCAAGGGCTACTATGGTGCGAAGTCCCGTTCCTACCGGTCCGCGAAGGAGCAGGTGCAGCACTCTCTGCAGTACATGTACCGCGATCGCCGCAACAAGAAGCGCGAGATCCGTCGTCTGTGGATCACCCGTATCAACGCTGCCGCGCGTCTGAACGGCTTGTCTTACTCGAGGTTCATGAACGGCCTGAAGAAGGCTGGCGTCGAGCTTGACCGCAAGGTGCTCGCCGACATGGCCGTAAACGACGCTCAGGCGTTTGCCGCTGTGGTTGAGGTTGCCAAAAAGGCCCTGTAAAACCACGAAATTTAACGTGCACGCTGGCTTGTTCCAGCAATGTAAAAGCGCCCCGCAGACCACTCGGATTTGCGGGGCGCTTTACTATTCTGTGAGTGTCTAGGTTCTTGCGCAAGCACCATCCAACAAACGCAGGGATGGTGGAATCAATCAGCGTTTCCTTACGTCGCTGTTGCTTCTACGCTGTCAGGCGCACACCCACATACACGGCGTTTTCGGGCAAACCTGAGATACCGTACATGTCGGAGAGCGGCACGGCCGATACGCGCCACTGATAGATAACGCCGTCGATGTCAAGAGTGCCTGCCTTGAACGTGTTGCCCACCTCATCGACGCCGGAGCCGTTCTCAGCGAGCATGGTGTCGGCGGAAAGCCCCTGTTGCATCATGGCTGCATCAATAGCCGCATCAAGCGACCCGCTTGCGAAATCAACGTAGCGCACACGCATGTCTAAGTACTCGGTGCGGTCGACCGAATACATCCACATCCCTTTGAGCAGTTTTGATGCATCGACCGCACCAAGGCTTGCGATTCCCCGGTCAAAGAGCGCCACTGCTTCGTCGTAGTTCATGTCGGCGGGCATACGGGCCGATTCGAAGCCGCCATTAGGATAGTCTGCCGGATCGGAGTACTCGTGCATGGCGTAGCCAGCGTCGGTGAATGTCTGGCGTATGGTGTTGTCGTCAAGGTATACAAGAGAGGAAATAACCGGTGCATCAAAGGCAATATCGCGGGCGAGGTTCGCATCAATTTCCTGCTGCTTGCGCTCTGCTGCTCCGAATACAGCATCATCAATGTTGTTGTACAGCTGCCAGGCAATGATGGCACCTACGAGCACGAACGCAGCCATAATGGCAATTTGTACGCGTGGCATGCTTATGGGACGATCGATGTGGCCCGGATCAAGGTAGCGGATGGGGCCGTCCGATTCGACGTAGCGCTTGCTTTCGGGTTTCAGTTGAAAAAGCGACATGAGATTGCTTCCTTGCGAAGGGAGGTTTGTAAATTTATCGTGCTGCGGGCATTATATCATTGTCGCAGCGCGCACCCGTGATAGGATGCATGCAACCCATGAGGGAGTAGTTGGCATAGCGATATGCGGTGCGTTCAACATCATGGCGGATGCGATCATTCGCCTGGCGTACCTGAAATAACGAGACTCGTGGCGCATGGCTGCGCTGCGGGTCTTTTTTGTGGCCTGTGTGCGTGGGTGGGCTGAGCGATGGAAGGAGCAATAACGCATGGATTTTTCGATATTCTTGACCCCAGAGGCATGGATCAGCTTGGTGACGCTCATGTTTTTGGAGATCGTGCTGGGTGTGGACAACCTGGTGTTTATCTCCATTACATCAGATCGTCTGCCCGAGGAAAAGCAGCATATCGGACGTAAGCTCGGTTTGGCTGGTGCGCTCGCGTCGCGTGTTATCTTCTTATGCTTCGCGTCGTATTTGGTGCATATGACCAATCCGCTGTTCACGATCGACCTGGGTGCTTTCTCTCATGGCTTCTCGGTGCGTGACATTGTGCTGTTCGCTGGTGGCGCGTACCTTATTTATAAGGGAATCATTGAAATGCGCGAAGTGTTGGCGCTCACCGAGCTGAAGGCCGAATCGAGTGGTGGGGAACATGCCACAAGGCGCATCGGGTTGCCCCAGGCGGTAGGAACCATTATGGTTATGGATATCGTGTTCTCCATCGACTCGGTGATCACCGCGGTGGGTTTGGCGAATCACCTGATCATTATGATTCTGGCGGTCATGATTGCTGTCATCCTGATGATGATCTTCATCGACCCGATATCCAATTTCATCAACAAACACGCCGAAATGAAGATTCTGGCGCTGTGTTTCATTGTCGTTATCGGTGTGCTGCTTGTGCTCGACGGTATGGGTATCAATTCTGGCATTGAGGTGCTCGACATGCACGCCGAGAAGCTGATGGTGTACTTCGCCATGGTGTTCGCGTTCGTACTCGAACTCATTCAGATGCGTTACAACTCGGCGCTGCACGCATGGAGGAAGCAGCGGTGGGCATCTGATACCGACCGTCAGCTCGACGCCGTACGTGCCGAACTCGAGCAGCGGCTTGCAGAAGAACGTGAGGTTCTTCGTGAAGACGGCGAATCCAACCGCGCTCGCAAGGAAGGTGCACCTGAGCGTGAACGCGTGCAGCCTGTCATTATCGGCAACAACGTGTACGTGATGATGCCTGTCGCTGGTGAGGATGCTGCTTCCTTCAAGCAGCTCATGGCCGCCTCTGACGGTGCCAGGGCAGCGCTTGATGATCCGCTTGAGATCGAGGTCGAAGGCGAGATCGTCGAAGAGAATTAGGCGAAGTTGGCGTGCGGCGCGCTCGCATTGTTGCCGGGCGCGCTGGCGTCAATGTTTAAGGTGTCGTTGCTGGTTTGCTGGGTCTTGTCAGCATCGGTACCTTTTGTATATTCGCTTTCGGTATTGCTAACCTGTTCGTCTTCGTCGCCTTCTTCGTCTTCAGTGCGTTTGAAGGTGCGGTAACCCTCTTCTGACATGATGAACGTTGCGGCTTCTTCAAGCACACGTGCGGTGAAGGGGGTGGTTGCATCAATCACTTCGCCGTCGAACTGGATGTTCATGGGAGGGTCGGCTTCAACACGAACCACCCGCGCTTTGTGTACTTCCACTGAGTCGCTTCGGCCGGGGAAGTCGCCCTCGCGGTCGAGGATGCCGGCCAGCAGTGCGGGTATGAGCTCGAAGGCGTTTTGGGCCTTGAGTATTGCAACTTCAAACTTGCCGTCACGTGGATTGTTGCCATGGGTGAGGGGGATGTCGAACTGGATTCTCGAGAAGTTAACAATCAAAACGCCAATACCGTCGCTTTCCACGGTGCGGCCGTCGAGGGTGAGCGTGAAGTGTGATACCTGCGGAAGGGGGTTCGCCAGTGCAGCGCCGGCATAAGCGATGGCGCCGAGCGCTTTCTTGTTGGGCTGTGCATCCTGCATGATTTTAGCGTCGTAGCCCGCGCCAGCGATCATGCCGAAGCCGACGGTGTGGCCATCGAACTCAAGCTCGCCTAGGTCGAATTCAAGACAGGTGCGCTGTCGTGTGATTTTGGCCAGCACGCGTGCCTCGTCGGGCTGAGCCAAGTTCATGGCGAGCAGGTTTGCTGTACCTGCCGGGAAGGGTAGGATGGGGATGCCGGTGTTCGCAAGCGCGAAGCTAACGGCGGTCACAGTGCCGTCGCCGCCGCTGGCAACCACGGCATCGAAGTCGCTTGCGTTGGAAAGCAGGTTGGCGATCGGGGTTGCGCCGTCGGTTGCGCGCACCACCATTTCATCGCCGTCTTCGAGAAAAGCGCGGGCAAAATCATAAATGCCCCCATCGCCTGGACCGGATGCAAGGTTGTTGATCACAAGCAGTTTCACAGAACGCCTCCACTTGCTATCATAGTCGGGTTATAAACGTGACTCAAGTAAAGCATACAGTACCGTGAGGATGGTTTGGTGTACATAATCGATCAGGATACTTTTTCGTTGTTTTTAAGGCGGGCCGAGCGTTCGAGTGTGCTCGCCATCGACACCGAGTTCCTACGGGAGAAGACGTATTACCCCCGATTGTGCCTGTTGCAGCTCGCAACTGACGACGAAATAGCCATTGTCGACCCGTTTGAAGTGCGTGATTTGTCGCCAATGCGCGATGTTTTGTTGAATGAACATGTGGTGAAGCTCTTTCATGCCGGGTCACAGGACCTCGAGATTCTGCTGCATGCGGTGGGCGTGCTACCCACTCCCGTGTTCGATACGCAGGCGGCCTCTGCCGTGCTGGGGCATACGCAGCAGATCGGGTATGCGGCGCTCGTGCATATGCGCTGCGGTGTGGCGCTAAAGAAAGCCGACTCGTTCACCGATTGGTCGCGCCGCCCGCTTTCCGAATCGCAGCTTGAGTATGCCGCTGACGATGTTCGCTACCTACCTGCGATGTATCGCAGTATGTGCGACGAGCTGCGGGACAAAGGGCGCGCGTCATGGCTCAACCATGAATTCGAAGAGATGTCGGATCCGGCGAAGTACGAAATTGACGTGCGGGAACGCTTCCGCCGTTTGAAGCGAGTGTCGCAGCTGTCTCATCGGCAGCTCAGTGCAGCGCGCGAGGTTGCTGCATGGCGCGAGCTCGAGGCGCAACGCCGCGACGTTCCCCGTAAGTGGGTGCTCACTGACGAACAAATCGTAGAGGCGTGTCGACGTGAGGCTCGCACATGCGATCAGCTGTTCATGGTGCGCGGGGTGCAGGAGCGTTTGTCAATGTCGGATGCTCGCACGGTTGCTGACCTCATGGCTTCGGCGTTTGATGCTCCGCCCGAAACGTGGCCCGATTTGGGAAGATCCGCGAAGAGCGAGCCGAATGTCGACATTGAGCTCGATTTGTTGAACGCGCTTGTGCGCTTGCGCGCCCGGGAAAACGACATCGCGTTTCAGACGCTTGCTTCCCACGACGACCTGGTACGGCTTGCGCGTGGCTACCGCACGCGGGTTGACGTATTGCGTGGATGGCGCCGCACTATTGTTGGAGACGAGCTGGTCGATTTGTTGGAAGGACGCGTGTGCTTGCAGGTTGGCAAGAACGGCGTGGAGGTTCGCCGTATTGACGCGCCCGGCGAGTAACGCTTCGGCGACGCTTTTGCGGATGTTTCTTACAACTTCTCGCTCTGCTTTGAAATCGCACAGACGTTCGATATAATGCGAACGAAACAGAACGGACGGAGGAACACATCATGCTATCATCAAGCTATTTACTGCTCATTCTCGTGACGCTCGCTCTTGGCGGTGTTGCCACTTGGTGGGTGAACTCGAGTCTGAAGCGCTATTCAAACGTGCCCGTATCAAACGGCCTAACCGGCGCGGAAGCTGCCCGTCAGATGCTTGCATACTACGGAATCAGTGGCGTGCAAGTGCTGCGTGGCGGCCCAGGGCAAGATTTCTTCGATCCTCGAAGCAATTCGGTTACGCTGTCACCCGATGCCTATGACGGCCGCAGTGTTACCGCAACGGCTACCGCATGCCACGAGGTGGGGCATGCTTATCAGTTCGCCGAGGGGTATGCGCCCATGAAGGTGCGCTCTGCCATGGTGCCGGTGGTGAACTTGGCGTCGAATTCTTGGATGTTTCTATTGCTTTTGGGCATTATGCTGAACCTTGCGGGGTTTGTGACTCTTGCAATCGTGCTCTATTCATTTGCGGTGTTGTTTCAGCTGGTCACCCTACCGGTTGAATTCAACGCGTCGCATCGTGCGATGACGTACATGTCGGCGCGCGCGCTGCCAGAAGCCGAGCGCGCGGGGTCGTGGAAGGTACTGCGCGCCTGCGCGTTCACCTACGTTGCCGCAGCGCTTACGAGCATTCTGCAGCTGCTATGGCTGCTCGGGCAGCGTCAGGATTAGCGGCGTCGCACATGGGAGAGTCACAGGCAATGCGTGCAGGTAATGTGCGCGAGCAGCAGGAGACCGAGCTGACGCGCGAGGCAATGTCGGTGTCGGCTGCTATGGCACTGGCGAAAGGTGCGCTTGAAGGTGTGACCGTGCGCCTGGTGGGCGAAGTGTCCGAGGTATCCGATAAACCTGGCTATAAAGCGGTGTATTTTACGGTGAAAGACGAGCATGCGGCGCTTCCGTGTCTTATGTGGAACAACCGCTACCGCAAAACGGACGTTGAGCTTGCCGTCGGCCAGAAGGTAGAGTTGTCGGGTCAGTTCACGCTGTACGCGGCGCGTGGCACTATGAATTTCAACGTGTTTGCCTTATCGCTTGTGGGCGAGGGTTATCTGCGCATGCGTGTCGCGCAAATACAGCGGCGTCTTGCGGCTGAAGGGCTTACCAGCGACGCACGTAAGCGTCCGTTGCCGGCTTACCCGGAAACGATCGGGCTGGTTACGTCGCCTAGAGGCGACACGGTGCATGACGTGCTACGCACCTTGCGGCATCGTTATCCGCTGGCGTGTGTGAAGCTTGCCGGTGTGGCGGTTGAGGGAAAGGATGCTCCTGCGGGCATCATGCAGGGGATTGACGCCGTTGTTGCTGCAGGTGCCGAAGTGGTGCTCATTGTGCGTGGCGGTGGGTCATATGAGAATCTGATGCCCTTTAACGATGAGGCGCTTGCTCGCGCTATTGCCGCCTGTCCGGTTCCCGTGGTCACAGGTATTGGTCATGAACCTGATACCACCATGGCAGATTTAGTGGCTGACGTGCGTGCTTCGGTGCCTGCACGCGCGGCTGACGCCGTGTCGCCTTCATTTGCCGACGTGTATGCACTGCTTAGTATGCGGGGGCGCGCCATGCACGCCACGCTCGCGCGCAGGTTGGAGCTTTCCTCGGCCCGGCTTGCCGCTTTGGCTGCCCGCCCATCGTTATCGGATGCCTCTTATGCGTTAGCTCCCGCCCTCCAGGCGGTTGACTTCTACGCTGATCGTTTGTCGCGGGCGCTTCCCGATGCGCTTCGTCGCGACGAGCAACGCGTGCTCGCGATGCATCTTCGTTTCCAGCATTTGCTCACAGCGCCTTTTGCGGACCACGGTCGCGCGATGGCGGCTCTGCGTGCCCGCATGGCAGGTGCGGCAAGTGATGGGTTACGGGACGAGCACGCGCGACTGCACTTGGCTGGCAAGCGGCTTGCAATTGCTGGTCCGGGGTTGTGTGATCGGTTCCGCGCACAGATGGGCGTAGCCGCTGCTCGGTTGAATGATCTGTCGCCATTAACCGTTCTTGCTCGCGGGTACGCCATCGCACGCGATAAGAACGGCGCAATTCTGAAGAGCGTGCGTCATGTTGCGCGTGGGTCGAGTGTACGTGTTGATATCTCCGATGGCCAGTTGCATTGTGTGGTTGAAGACGTACGTGTCGTTGATTCAGGATTCGAGAAATGGGAGGAAGAGCCATGTCGGAAGTGAAGCCCATCGAAGAGTTGTCGTTTCGCGAGGCGATGGCCGAGCTGGAAAGCATCGTCTCGGTGCTCGAGAGCAACACGCTTGAGCTCGAGGAAAGTCTGGTGAGCTACGAGCGCGGCGTACGGTTGCTCGGTAGCTTGCAGGGGCGTCTTGCCAATGCTCAGCAGAAGGTTGACGTGCTTATGGGCGAGCTGTCTGGTTCTGTTGATGACGAGGTACGCGACACTACGTTGTCGTAAGGTTACTTTCACCCGAACGGCAAAAATGAACCGGTACCCAATAAGGCACCGGTTCATTTTCTGAAAACCGTTTATGCCTGCGCTATTCGCCTTCGGCAAGCTTCTTCTTGCGATCTTGTGATTGCACGCAGGTGATGGCAACCACGCCAACGATGTCGTCGGGGCTGCATCCACGTGACAGGTCGTTTACCGGGGCTGCCAAACCTTGTGTGATGGCACCGTAGGCCTCGGCCTTCGCCAGGCGCTGTACCAGCTTGTAGCCGATGTTGCCCGAATCGAGGTCGGGGAATACCAGCACGTTTGCGCGCCCTGCCACAGGGGATTCCGGTGCTTTCGAGGCGGCTACGCTCGGCACGATGGCGGCGTCAAGCTGCAGCTCGCCATCGATAATCAGGTCGGGGGCAAGTTCCTTGGCTATCTTGTAGGTTTCGTACACCTTGCCGGCGTCCGGGTTGTTTGCGCTGCCCCAGGTGGAGTGCGACAGTAGTGCAACAACAGGCTGAGTGCCAATAAGCGAGCGCCACGAGCGTGCGGAGTTCACAGCAATGTGTGCCAGGTTCTCCGCCGTTGGCTGGACTTCCAGCGAGCAGTCGGAGAACAAGAAGCGACCGTTTTCACCCATGTCGCAGTCGGGTACGTCCATGATGAACAGCGAGCTGACCAGCTTTACGCCAGGAGCTGTTTTGATAATCTGCAGGCTTGCGCGGTGCACGTCGCCGGTGGAGTGACAGGCGCCAGCAACCATGCCATCAGCATCGCCTGCTTTCACCATCATCACGCCGAAGTATAAGCAGTTATCTAGCAGCTCGAGTGCCTTGGCAGGTGTGACGCCCTTATGCTTGCGCAGGTCGTGTAGCATTTTGGCGTAGCCTTCGCGCAAATCGGACGTGCGGTAATCGATGACGCGCGCATCGTCGAGCGCGTATCCGCTTGAGCGGATTTCATCTACATCTCCTAAGATGACCAGGTTGGCAATGCCGCTTGCAAGGATCTTTTCTGCTGCGATGAGTGTGCGCTCGTCGTTTCCCTCAGGCAGGACGATGGTCTGCTTGTCGGATTGCGCCCTTTCGATCATGCTGTCTAAAAACGTACTCATGGGGAAATCCTTTCTCATTTATCCGTTTACTATGATAAGCATCCGTCGAAACGCGAACATCGGTAAAATGGCAGTCGGCATTTCCGACTGGGCGAGCGTGTTTTCGCGCTTTCGCAAGGCTTGTAAACACACGAAAGGGTGTAAGGCTATGGGTGTGAAGTACTCTTCCTTCGCTGACGTTGACATTCGGGCGTTTGACGCTGTCGTTGTCGGTTGCGGATTCGCGGGTGCTACGGTGGCGCGCGAATTAGCGGAGCGCGGCGGTAAGAACGTGCTCGTCATCGAGAAGCGTGCGCAGATCGCGGGCAATATGTACGACGAGTTCGATGATGCTGGCATTCTCGTACACCGGTATGGGCCGCATATCTTCCACACCAACGACAAGCGAGCATTCGACTATATACGTCGTTTCACTGATTGGCGCGACTATGAACACGTTGTGCTGGCCGATTGGTACGGAACGTATATGCCGGTTCCCTTCAACAAGAATTCGATGGAGATCGCCTTCGGGAAAGAGCGCGCGGCTCATCTGACCGACAAGCTCATTGCTACGTTCGGCGATGAACGTAAGGTGACCATCAACGAACTACGCGAGCAGGACGATCCGGAATTGTCGGAGATCGCCGATTTCGTGTACAAGAACGTGTTCTTGTACTACACGCAGAAGCAGTGGGGTTTGACTCCCGAAGAGGTTGACCCGAGCGTTACGGCGCGCGTGCCCGTGTTTATCTCGCGCGACAACCGTTATTTCCAAGATGCCTACCAAGGAATGCCGGCGAATGGCTATACGGCGCTGTTTGAGCGTATGCTCGATCATGAAGGCATTGTTGTGTGCTTGAATACCGAGGCCGAAAGTGTGTTTGACCTGCGTTTCTTTAGCGACGATGAGGATGCTCCGCTTGAATCTATCTTTATCAAGGACCGCCGTTTCGACGGACCCATCGTATACACGGGCCCGCTCGATGAGCTGTTTTTGTCGCGCTTCGGGCGTCTACCGTACCGCAGTCTCGACTTCGTGTATGAGACGCATGATCAGAAGCACGTACTGCCCTGCGGCACGGTAAACTTCACCGTTACCGAAGACTACACACGCATCACGGAGTTCACGTATCTGACCGGTCAGGAGTCCGACAAGACCTCCATCATGAAGGAGTACAGCCACTCCTACGATGATCCTAAGACGCAAATTCCGTACTACGCTATTCTCAGCGAGAAAAACAACGCGCATTACGAGCGCTATCGTTTATTGGTAAGCCCCCTTGAGAACTTCTACCCGTTAGGTCGTTTGGCTGAGTATCGCTACTACAACATGGATGTCATCATCGGGCGTGCGTTGGCGCTTGCCGATACGTTGGTTGGTTAGCGGAGGGTAGTGCATGAAAACCGTGACGTTTGCTGTGCCTTGCTACAATTCGGCCGCCTACATGGATACGTGCATTGAGTCGCTGCTTACGTGCGGCGATGACATCGAGATACTCATCGTTGATGATGGGTCATTTAAGGACGACACAGCGGCCAAAGCCGACGAATGGCAGGCTCGTTTCCCGCATATCGTGCGCGCGATTCATCAGAATAATGGGGGTCATGGCGCCGCGGTGAACACCGGTCTTGCCAACGCAAGCGGGCTGTATTTTAAGGTAGTCGATTCAGACGACTGGATCGATGAGCAGGCTGCGGGCAAGCTCATGGCGTATTTGCGCTCGCAGGCGGCTGCTTGCGATCCCACCGATCTGGTGGTTGCGAACTACGTATACGAGAAGGTGCATGAAAACACGCGCACGGCAATTGGCTACCGAAACGTGTTTCCGGTGGGCCGCCGCTTTGGATGGGATGAGGTTGGCCGCTTCATGCCCAGCCAATACCTGCTCATGCATTCCGTGACGTATCGAACCGAACTCTTACGCGAAACGAAGCTGCAACTTCCCGAGCATTGTTTCTACGTGGACAACATTTTCGTATACGTGCCGCTGCCATTCGTCGATTCGATCTATTACCTCGATGAGGACCTCTATCGTTACTACATCGGACGCGAGGGGCAATCGGTTAACGAGGACGTTATGATGTCGCGCATCGATCAGCAGCTGCGCATCACACGCTTCATGATCGACGCAGTGTCGTTGCCCGACGATGTTCCTCAGCCTAAGCTGCGACGCTACATGCAAAGCTACCTGTCCATGATGATGTGCATTTGCACCATTTTCCTGCGCATGATCAATACGCCGGAAGCTGAGGTGAATCGTGCGGGCATTTGGGCATACCTGCGCGAACACAACCCGCGTGCGTATGGGCCGGTGCGTCGCGCTGTGGTGAACGTGAGTACGGGGCTGCCGGGCGAATGGGGCCGACGCGTGGGTATTGCTGGATATCACCTGGCGCAGCGCATCTTCAAGTTCAACTGATGTTTGAGGGCTTTATCAAGGCTTTATCGTGTGGCCGCATGCCACCCGAGCTGAGTGAAGGTTGCTGCAGTAGGTTCGAGTGAACAGCGGCCGCTCGTCATCAGGGAACAGGTGGCGGTAGAGCGCGATGAAGTAGCTATCGGTCATGCTGGCCAAGAAATCTACCACGATGGTATCGGGGTCGCCTTGCAAGTAAGCTTGTGCGTCGATAGAACGCGACTGCTGGGCGAGGTAGTCGGCATGATGCACGACAAGTGGCGACGACTCATCGCCACGCTGTGCATCGTCAAGCAAGCGATCGTACATACGCTCAAACATCGAGGCGATCATCGTTTCGTCGTTGCCGTTCATGCCTTCTTTGCCGTAAATGATCTCGTAGTTCTGGCGTTTTGCACGGCGCAGGTCGTCAAAGGCCCGTTTACTCATACAAATGCGGTCGGTACCGTAGCTGTTGTTTACAATATCAACCGTGAGGTTATTAATGATCTGCGCGTTTGAGGTGCCAATGTAGTCGGATTCGAAAGCGTCAAGCGAGTCGATGCCACCTACTACCAGCGCGTCTTGCCGATCTTTTCCCAGGTAAGCAATCATGTCGGCCACACGCACCACACACCCTTCCAGCGTTGAGGGGCGAAGGCTCGCGATAACGCGCTCATCGGCACTACAAGCCTCAACGGTGGCGTCGAGCTCGGCGAAGCTGCTCACATTTCCCATTTGTAGCTCTTGCTGGGCGAACTCGCCATTGTGACAGAGCACGCCGTCGAGTGTTTGCAAACTCACATTTCGCTGAAAGAGCTGATCGAGTACGCGTACCGAATGCACGTTGTGGTTGAAGTAGCGCCCGCATCTGCGATTGAGACAGGCTGACAGGTAGCGCTCACCCGCGTGCCCGAAGGGCGTGTGTCCCACGTCGTGGCCGAGCGCGATAGCCTCAATAAGGTCGGTGTTTAATCCCAACAGTCGTCCGATATTGCGCGCTACTTTGCTCACCAGCTGCACATGCAGCCCGCGTCGACAGATATCGTCGTTTTCGGTGAACGAGAACACCTGCGTCTTGCCGGCATAGCGCGCATAGGCAGGCATGTTCATAATCTTCTCGATGTCGCGCACGAAAGCAGGGCGAAGTACCGTAGCAGTGTCATTGGAAAGGTCGTGGCGTCGGACGACGGCCTCATCGGGGCACGCGAGCGGGTGTCGCCGTGCGCAGGCAAGGTCGTTACGGATGGATTCTTCCACGTCGGTTTCAAGCGTCAGGTAGGGAACCTCGCTCATACACACCGCCTTCTCCATGATTTCCGCCCGTTTGCGGGCATCGCGTTCGCTGGCACATCGCACGAGCAACCAAACGCCTATCTTGCAAGGCGGCGGCGCTTATCTGCGAGTGCGGTTGGGGTATACTCTCAACCATGATAACCGATGAAGACATAGCGAAGGTTCGTGAAGCGAGCGATTTGGTGGCGCTTATAGGAGAGCGCACGCCGGTGCGGCAGCGTGGCCGCGATTTTTGGTGCTGCTGTCCTATCCACAGCGAGAAAACCCCTTCGTGTAAGATCGATCCTGCGCTGCAGCTGTGGCATTGTTTCGGGTGTGGCGAAGGAGGCGACGTGTTCGCTTATGTCATGAAGACGGAAGATTTGTCGTTTCCCGATGCCGTTCGCTATCTTGCCGATAAGGCGCACATCGAGGTGTCTGACAACAGCGCTCGAGGCAATCACGTGGGCAGCGGGCAGAAGGCGCGGCTGAAGGCCGTGTGCCGCGAGACAGCCGACTTTTACCACCTGAACCTGATGCGTGGCAAGGGAGCTGACGCCGCTGCAGCGCGGTCGTATCTGGCTTCTCGGTCTATGGGTGGTTCTGTTCCGAAGTCGTGGGGTCTCGGTTTTGCTCCAGGACACGGCGAGTTAGTGCGGCATCTGATGGCGAAGGGGTTTACGCCCGATGAGCTTGTGATGGCCAACGTTGCCGCTACGGGAAATGGTGATCGTTTGCGCGACCGGTTCTTTAACCGGGTGATGTTTCCTATCTGCGACGAGGCGGGGGACGTGATCGCATTCGGCGGGCGTGTGGTGGGAAAAGGTGAGCCGAAGTATTTGAACTCGCAGGAAACACCGCTGTTTCATAAATCGAGCGTGCTCTACGGCATGGACAAGGCGAAGGCTGTCATGGCATCAACCGGTGTAGCTGTAGTTGTGGAAGGATACACCGACGTGATTGCGCTTCACGAGACAGGCGTGCGCAACGTTGTGGCCACGCTGGGAACAGCGCTGACGCTACGTCACATACGCCTGTTGTCGCGCCATGCGAGCAACAGGATCGTGTATTTGTTTGATGGTGACGAGGCTGGTCAGCGTGCCGCCGACCGTGCGTTACAATTTATTGATTCGTCGATGACGCCCGAGGCAGGCCGCAGTCGCGTGGAGTTGTTTGCGGTAACGCTGCCCGATAACTTGGACCCAGCCGACTTCGTGCAACAGCGTGGTGCCGACGAATTGCGGCGCATGGTTGATGCAGCGCAACCGCTGCTGAAATACGGCATCGAACGGCGCTTGGCCGCGCACGACTTGTCGCGTGCGGAAGGCCGAGCCGCCGCGCTCGCCGATGCGTTGTCGGTTCTGGCTCCCATAAAGGATTCCCTGCTTGCACACGATTACGCTATTCAGATTGCCGGGCGCGTGCGGGCGCGGGAAGACGACGCACTGGTCGCGCTCGCGCGTCTGCAGCCGCCGCGTGTGTCGCAAGGTGCTACTACTGAGCCTGTCGTGCGGCAGGCAGTGAGCGAACAAGAGCGCAACCGCTTGCAAGTTGAGCAGGAGTTTTTGGCATTGCTTGCGCACTACCCTCAGCTGGCGCTTTCTCATTCCGACAGCTTGGCGCAGGTGCAGTGGCACGACGCTGCGCATGCGGCTATCGCGCAGTGTATGCTCGATGAGTTGGCTGGCAACGTGAACACCGACGCCGCTTCGCTTGTAGCGTCAGTAACTCGCAACGTTGTGCAGGCGGCGGGTGTGCTTGCCGGAGCGCGCAGTAGGGGAAACGTCAACGCAGCCGATCTTGCTCGCTTCTTGGGCGAAGAGTTGGCGATCGGCGATGTGGAAGACGTGCTCGAAGCGTATAAGGGGCAGCTTTCCGACCCAGCGGCGCTCGACGCAGACGATTTCGACCTACTGTTCGAAAGTGTGGTCGCCATGCAGAAAGATTTGCTCGCGCGCAAACGGGCGCACAAGCTTCACGTGTAAGGTGCGGGGGAGGGAAGGGTTGCCATGGAGAAGCTGATCGGGCGGATTCTTGCCATTATCCCGGCAGCCATCGTACAGGTCGGCGTGATCGTACTTATCACGCGTTGGTTGGCTCCTTGGTCGGCATCGGTAAACGTGGTGCTGTCTATTCTGGCGATAGTGTTCGCGCTCTACATCATTACCAAACACGACGAGAGTACGTATAAGATCCTCTGGCTGCTGATCATCCTGCCGTTTCCGGTATTCGGGGCGCTGCTGTACCTGTTGTTCGGAAACCGGCGTACGGTCAAACCGTTAAGCAATAGAATCGAGCGCAGCAGAAAGGGTATGCCACCCGTGTCGGCTTTCGGCGGCGAACCAACACCTGCATGCCGCGAGATCGCGCGCGTTGATGAGCGGCTTGCGCAGACGTTTCGTTATGTGGAGCGCTTCAGCGGGTATCCGACACTTAAAAACGTTCGCACGACATATTACCCGATTGGCGAGCAGCTCTACGATGCTATGCTCGAGGCTGTGCGTGGGGCTAAGCAGTATGTGTTCGCGGAGTATTTCATTTTGAAGCCGGGGGTGATGCTCGACACGTTGGTTGCTCTTCTTGAGCAGAAGGCGGCGGCGGGTGTTGACGTGCGTATCATGTACGATGACTGGGGCTGTTTCAGCTCGTTTTCCCAGGCGAACGCTGATATGCTGCATGATCGCGGCATCAAGTGTATCCGGTTCAACCCGCTGTGGTACTTAAGTGGCACCATCAACTATCGCGATCATCGAAAGATACTCGTGGTGGATGGCGTGGTGGCGTTTAGTGGCGGAGTGAATCTTGCTGACGAGTACATCAACCGCTGCGAGCGCTTTGGGCATTGGAAAGATGGCGGCTTTATGGTGGAAGGCGCACCTGCTCGCGTCTACACGCGCATGTTCGCGGAGTTCTGGAATGCGTTTTCCGACGAGCCGGTTTCGCGCGCTCTACTACAGCCGCTAGCTGACGAGATGCCAGATGACGAGATGCCGGAGACGGGCATGTCGATGGAGAAGGCGGCGGCACTGACATCGATGTATGACGGGTATGTGCTGTCATACTACGATTCGCCGGTACATCGTATTGCCATTACGAACGATTTATATCGCGAGCTGGTAGGGCAGGCAAAGCACACCGCATGGTTCTTCACACCCTACCTGCTGCCGAGCGAAAGCTTGCTCGATTCGTGCATGCGGGCCGCGCAGCGTGGAGTTGACGTGCGTATTATCTTGCCGGGCATTCCGGACAAACGGATTGTCTATCGTATGTCGCGCAGCTACTACCAACCACTTCTTCATGCGGGGGTGCGCATTTTCGAATATGTGCCAGGTTTCGTGCATGCGAAGGGCTGTGTGATAGATGGCAAGGTGGGAGCTATTGGTACGGTGAACCTCGATTACCGCAGTCTGTTTTTGAACTTCGAGAACAATGCGCTGCTGTACGGCGCATCTGCTCTGCGCGACTTCGAAGCTGACTTCGTGGCAACGCAGCGGCTGTGTCGCGAACGCACGCTCGACGACATCGGGTCGGGTCCTGCCACGTGGTTGGTTGACAGCGTGTTGCGTATCGTGTCGCCTTTGTGCTAACGGGAGGGCAAGCGGGAGCATCCTCTTCCGTCCCTTTCGCGGGCGGAGCACAGTGCTATACTTGTCCGACCGTGAAAACACGTGTTTCCCTGGGTGCAGGGCGAGACGATAGGGGTTAAACGTATGACCACGAGAAGCGACAGTTTTGAGGCGAGCCGCCGCCGTAGCGACGAGATTCAAGCCGATCTGGCGGTGCATCCGCAAAACTACACCATGCTCACAGGCGACCGTCCTACGGGGCGTTTGCACATGGGGCACTACTTCGGCACGATTCGCGAGCGCGTGGCCTTGCAGAATGCCGGCATTACCACCCGCATCGTTATTGCCGACTATCAGGTGATTACCGACCGTGACACGACGGCTAACATTCAGGACAACGTGCGCAACATGGTTATTGACTACTTGGCGTGCGGTATCGATCCGGAAAAGACCATCATCTTCACGCATTCGGCCGTGCCAGCCTTAAACCAGCTCATGTTGCCGTTTCTGTCACTCGTGTCTGAAGCCGAACTACTACGCAACCCCACGGTAAAGTCCGAACAAGAAGCCAGCGGCCACGCGCTTACGGGGCTGTTGCTCACCTACCCGGTGCATCAGGCGTGTGACATCTTGTTCTGTAAGGGAAATATTGTGCCGGTTGGGAAAGACCAGCTGCCACATATCGAGCAGACTCGCCTGATCGCGCGCCGCTTCAACGAACGCTATGGGCGTGTGTTTCCCGAGCCTGAAGGCATTTTGAATGATGCGCCCGAAATTCCCGGACTTGACGGTCGCAAGATGTCGAAGAGCTATGGCAACGCTATCAGTTTGTCGGCGACCGACGAGGAAACGGCAAAGGTAATCAAGAAGTCGAAGACTGATTCCGAGCGTATGATTACGTTTGATAAGGAAAACCGGCCGGGCGTGTCGGCGTTGCTGACCACGGCAGCGCTGTGCACAGGGCGTACGGAAGTTGACATTGCCGCCGAAATTGCAGACGCCGGATCAGGAGCGCTGAAGAAATACGTCACTGAGTCAGTGAATGCGTATTTGGCACCCATTCGCGAGCGCAGGCGCGAACTGGAGTCACAGCCCGGCTACATCGTTGACGTGTTGCGCGAGGGTAATCGTCGCGCGAATGAGATCGCCAACGCGACACTTGCTGAAGTGCGCGAAGCGATGAGTATGGTGTATTGCTAGGGAGATCGGTGGCGCAGTGACGCAGCGGTGCAGCGGTGCAGCGGTGCGAGAAGCATTTCTGTGAGTACGGCGGATTGAGACTTGAAAGTTGCGGGCACCCATAATAGGGTGCCTGCATTGCGATTGGTGTGAGGCTAGCTTTGCGCCAGGGTTACGTGCGTGCGGCGGTCGGCATCCTCGGTTGATCGAGTGTCTGCGTGTTCGGCTTCCCAGGCAGCACGGTCGGCCACGTCGACCACGTTTACGATAATCTCGGTAACAGTAAGGCCGGTCATATCTTTCACCTGTTCGGTAACCGAATCCTTGATGTCCTCGAACACGTCGATAGCCGACTTGCCATATTCCAATATGATCGACAACTCAACCCTTGCGGTTCCATCTCCGACATCGGCTTGCACGCCCTTCTTGTCGTCGCTGCCACCAAGACCCTCCTGAATGCGGGAGAAAACGCTGCCTTTCATGTCGATAATACCGTCGACTTTACGGGCGGCGATGAGCGATATCTTCTCCACAACATCTTCGTTGATGGTGAGGATGTACTTCGGTTCGGGTGTATCAGGCATGTTGTAGCCGCGCTCGTTGTGGTCGTTGTGCTCGTCGTGGTCGGCGGCAACAGACCTCAGAGCATCAGAGGCCTTACTTACCGGTGTGTCGGGCGACGTGATGTTCGGGGAGGGGTTGTCCTTCACGTTGTCGTTGTCGGTGCGAATGGGGTTCATGGTGTCATTCATGATGAGTCCTCTCTCTGATGGGTAGTTTGCGGAATTCGCCCGTTTTGGGCACACCTGAAACAAGGGGGGTGTGCGCGGCTGCGCAGCTATTTCCCGATGCGTGCGGTTAGGTTTGCGGCCATGCGCTGCATGCGCGCGTCGCCATCGCGATAGCGGCCAATGGCAACGCCGATGGCAGCGAAGGCGACCAGCAACGCTGTGGGCCAAAAGCCGATGATCAGCATCAATATGGCTATGCCAAGACCAGTAAGTCCATAGGTGAGCGCACGGCCGTGCTTGTCGGCGTAGGCTTTTGCAAGAGAACCGATGCTGTGTAGAGTACCCTGCGGCGACTCGGCGTGGTTGTCATCTTGGTCAGCGCGGTGGCTATCTTGACCTTCTTGGGTAGTGTGGTTGTCTGTCAACGCGGCGTTACGTACGGAGCGCGGGGGAGGTGTGCGGCTCGCATTAGCGGCTGCTGCGCGCACTGCAGGACCCGATGGCCGCTTATAAGAGGCTTGGTATTTCGTGGGTGTTGGTATTGTTGTACTGGGTGTTTTCGACATGGGGTTTCCCTCCTTTCAAGGGTGGCTCTTCTGATGTGAGTTGGTTACGCTAGGCTTGAGCTGGGGCGCTTATAACAGTGCGCGTCGCAGGGGTGTTGGCGGCGGCAGTGGTGGTGGCGGCAGTGGTGGTGGCCATTTCGGCACCGCCGGTGAATGTGATATCCACGTGCTTCACGGGGCAGCCGGTAAAAAAGCTCACGTTTGCGGCTATTTCGTGCTGCAGGCGTGCACCGAGTACTGCCAGGTTTGCGTTGTTGCCGGCATTGACGTTTGCGTGAATCGATATGCGCGGGTCGTGTCCGCCGCGAATGCTCACGCGAGTGCGCTTACACGTTAGGCCGCGGAAGCGTTCGACGGTGTGCTTTGTGGAGGATCGGATAGCGTCCTTCGTAATGGATACGGTGCCACCCTTGCGTTCGATAGCAATGCTTCCATCCTTACCCGGCGCGGCGATAGCAGCGATGATCATAGCGATGGCTCCTGCGGCGATAATACCGAGCATCACCAGAAGTGCGACGTTGAACCAATCCATGCCCATCAGCCAAACGCTAAAGGGAAACAGTGGGCCCCATGCGAACCAAAGCGTTGCAAACAGGCCTAAGGTTGTTACGGTCGCAAGGGCGAATGCGACAAGTCCGATACGGGTGATCTTCCTCATGGTTGCCGCCTTTCTCTTCGGTGTATGCTGCGTGCCGAACGGGATGCAAAGAGACACCTACGGACATTGCACTTTCTGCGCGTCACGCAGCATGCGGTTTTCATGTCGTGGCTTACTTTACGCAGCGCCACACAGAAGAAAAAGGCCCTGTACCAATCTGAGACAACCTAGATGATCAGGCGTAATGAGTAAACGACACTGTTACCGCACCGTTGCAGCACAGAAGATGCGGCGTTGCAACGGGGTAAGCTTACCGGTATCGTTATTCGGGTATGGAAGTATGAGACTTTGATCGTGAAACTTGCGAAGTAATGGATTCGTAGAAGAGCCAAGAAGATAGTCACTCAGAAGCTTCAGAGGACGTTGTGGGCTCGGTTCTCGTCGATGGAAGCAAAGATGCCTGGCGGCCTTCGCTATTTCTTGATGCGGGGGTTGTAGTGGTGGGTAAGAACGGGGCCGAGAAGCTGTAGCTTTATAATGGCGAACCCAGTGATAACAGCAACGATGGTAATGGCAACAACGCGGGGAAACCCGTCAGATTCGGCAAGAACGATGCTGCATATTGCCAATGCGGCTGTCCAAGTCCACATGATGAAAACGGTTGCTCGTTGAGAAAAACCTGCTTTCATCAGGCGATGGTGGATGTGCCCGGTGTCGGGGGCATCCACTGGTTGATGAGCCCGCTTTCTGCGAATGATCGCCATTGCCGTATCGGTAACCGGAACCCCTGCCGCTAGAATAGGAACAAGTAGTGAGATGAATAGTGTGGATCGAGCAACGGCGAATAGCGAAATCACACCAAGCGATAACCCGAGCAGTAGGGAACCCGAATCGCCCATGAAAATGGATGCGGGATGTAAATTCGACTTCAGGAAGCCAATACATACACCCACGACAATAATGCCCATGATAGCTGCTGAGAATCGGCCCGCAAGAATGGCGAAAATGAAGATAGTGCTGGCTGATATTGCGCTGATACCCGCAGCCAACCCATCAAGCCCATCAATGAGGTTGATAATGTTCGCAAACGCCACCAGGTAAAACACCGTTATAGGGTAGGAGAAAACTCCGAATTGGATAAAGGCATCTTCAACAAAGGGGTTTTGGATGTTGGACAGCAGTAACCCCGAACTGGCGACAATGCATGCAGCAACAATTTGACCTGCGAGTTTCACCCGAGCGGTAAGGTTGAAAATGTCATCGAGAACACCTACGGCAAACATTGCCGTTATTCCTATACCTAGAAAGACGTAATTAACGTCTTCTCCCAGATACGATTGGAATGGGTTGATCCAGCCCCACGCATTGACGCCGATAATAAGCACGACGCAGCTTGCTGCGATGCCTCCAAAAATTGCAACGCCCCCCATACGGGGAATGGGTTCGGTGTTTACACGCCGCTGGTCAGGATAGTCGATGGCGTCGAAGCGTTTTGCGATCAACTTCGCAACAGGCGTGAGCGCTATGGTTACAATGACGGCGGTAAGCAACAGTGCGCCGCACTCGAGCCAGTTCATTGGCTTGTTACCAATCCTTCCGTCATTCGCTCAGCTGGAATTGCATAATCGTTGATATTATAGCGCTCGCTTTATAGGCAAAAGACTTGTTCATATGCTAGGGTAAAATCAACATCATTCAATTATGCCGCATCACGAAGGGGTTCTCCGGTGGAAAAAGTCGCCATCGTCGTTGTTACATACAAGCGTCAGCAGCTTCTCGAGCGGTTGCTAGAGTCGTTTTCTCAGATGACAACGGCTCCATGGCGCATCATTGTTGTTGATAACGAGAATTCCCCCGAAACGGCAGCTGTTGTGTCGCGGTACCAGAAGTGTTTGGAACAAGGGGAAACAGCGTGCCAATGGCCCGATTCGGCCGAATCGGTTGTGTACGAGCCTCAAGTCGAGAACACAGGTGGCTCTGGTGGATTTAATGCGGGTATGAAGCGGGCGTACGAGTTGGGAGCCGATTGGTTTTGGCTCATGGACGACGATGTAGTTGTTTTGCCTGATGCGTTGGAAAAGCTGTCGAAGTGGATGCCAAACCATGGTGTGGTTCAGGGGAGTCGCCTTGATTACGACGGAGGCCCATTCTACTGGCAGTATCGCTTCCTTTCCGCTTTAGGTATTTACAATCCCATCGCGTCGGCAAAGTTTGATTCTGCAGGATGTAAGCCAACAAACACGGCGTGCTTTGAGGGCGGTTTGTTTAGGCGCGACGTTGTTGAACAAGTGGGTCTTCCCGACAAGCGTTTCTTCATCTACTGGGACGATTGTGTGTACGGGTACCTAGCAAGTAAGGTGACCGACTCCGTTGTGGTGTCTGATGTTATTCTGCAGCGCTCGCGTGAGGTTAAGAACTGGGAAGTGACAGGGGTTCGCCAGCTGAATTCTTCCTCGGATATGACGCGGTTCTACATTATGCGTAATCGCGGCTATATGGCACGCTACCTTATGCTGCATGGTGATTACAACCCAGTTGGCTTTGCTCTGGGTACTGTTTTGAGCTTTGCGAAGGAATTTATCCGTTTGCTTACGGTTGATCGTGCGTCGTTTGGTAGCGGAGCGAAACGCCTTGTGGCCGGATGGAAGGAATCGCGCAAGCTTATACACGATCCTAGTTGGGAGCCGATGCCGAATTTGAAATAGGTGCGCGATGTGAAGGCGTGGTTTTATTAAGGTGTCAAAGCCGTAAGATAAGGCGAAACGACCGGGGGTTTTGTTTCGCGCGACGCTGCGTGGGGCAAGCATTTTGAAGAAAGGTAGCGTGAAGAATCGTGAATAGTAATGCTCGGTATGACTATGATCCGTATGGTGCGGATCAAGATCAGGCACGCAGACGCGAACAGGCACGGCGCCGTCTTGAGACAAGGCAGCGGGGAGGTGGTGCACCAACATCAAATGAGCACGGCTTTTCGTACTATGACATGCCTTCGAACCGAATGCATGAGTCTGCATCGCAATATTCGCGGACTCGTGGGAGCTACACTGCGTCTTCTCGTCGGAGTCGGCTGCCGCTTGTTGCTGCGGCGATCGCGCTTGTTCTTGTTGTCGTAGGTGTGGGCGTTGCGGGAGCTGCGCTGCTGAAATCGGGTGATTCTACGACGGAAAGCCAGGAAAGCACGCATTCGCTTCTCGGGTTCTCAGACGCCAAGGCGCCTTCCGAGGTATCTTCTGAGGCACCAGTTGCCGACGGGGTAACGATGACACTTGGTGGCAGCAAAGACACGTACGTGCTGGTGGGAGAGGACTATCTTGAGGCGGGGTGCCATGCGGTCGATGCCGAAGAGGGCGACATAACGTCGACGGTGCAGGTGTTGGGAGAGGTTGACACGTCGAAGCCCGGCGACTATACGGTTACGTACGCGGCTACAACCTCAGATGGCGCGGTGGCTAAAGCCGAACGTACTGTTCACGTAGTTGAATCGTTTGATCAGACTGCAACCAGCTTGCCGGTGCTTATGTATCACTACGTGTACACCGAAAACGACCAACCCGAAGCACTCGATGGCAACTTCCTTCTCGATACCGCGCTCGATGGTCATCTTCGTTATCTTACGGATAATGGGTACTACTACCCGTCGTTTCAGGAAGTGAAGGCGTTTGTCGAGGGAACCCATACGCTTCCGGCAAAGAGCGTGGTGCTAACGTTTGACGACTGCGAGATAGGTTTTCTGAAATACGGCATTCCAGTGCTCGAACGTTATGGGGTTCCGGCAACGTCGTTTGTTATCTGCTCTGATGGCGATGCGTCGGAGAAAATACGAAACTATGCAAGTGAGTATGTGTCGTTCCAGTCTCATTCCTACGCTATGCATCAGGCTGGGTCAAACGTGGGGCGAGGCGGGCGCATTCACGCTATGACAAAAGATGAGATTGTTGAGGATCTGCGCCTCGCGCAGGAAGTGCTGGGAACAACCGAGGCGTTCGCTTATCCGTTCGGTGATGTGAACGAAAATGCCCAGGTCGCCATGGGGGAGGCGGGCGTGCTCTGCGCATTCACCATTATCAACGACCGGGTGCGCCCAGGTGATGACCCTACGGCACTCAATCGCGTGCGTATTTCGGGCGAATACACGCAAGAAAGCTTCGAATACCTTGTTGCCCCAAATGCCGGGTAGCGCATATCAACAGTGTCTCTCGATTGCGCGAAAACTAGCAACGCAGTGCATTTTTCTTGCGGTCTTCTTGTTGAAAGTGTATCGCCAGTGTTGAAAATAAGTGCTCAAATTAGATAAAACATAACTAACCGTTAAAAATCTTTCGATAACAGTATATGTTATTAGATTTATTCGTGATATCTTTTGAAACCGATAGATTGTAAAGTCTCTTGATGTGAAAAGGGGTGAATCTGTAGTGCTTTGCCAGTTTTCCTTTCAGAATTTCAAGTCATATCAAAACAAAGCAGTTCTCGACTTTCAGGCTGCTCCTATTAAAGAATTCTCGGAGTCGTTGATCAAGTCTGAATACGGGAACGATAGGTTTCTCCCTCTTGCGGCTGTTTATGGGCCGAACGGTGGCGGGAAAAGCGGGGTCATAGAGGCGTTGCGGGCATGTGTCGATGCAGTGGTGGGACCTAAAGAGTTTTTGTCGACTCAGAAGGACGATTACATTCTAAGGCGACGTGAAATGATGTCTCATTATAATCCGTTCAAGTTTGATCATGTCTCCCAGAGTCTCCCAACGTGTTTCGAGCTTTTTTTTCGGATGGGGTTGTACGAGTATCGCTATACTCTTTCGTATGATGAGAGATCTGTGGTAAAGGAATCACTTCATCGTCGATCGCTCAAGGGTGGCGCCATTGCGCTCATCTTCGAACGGGAAGATTCGAATGTATTTCTGGGATCGAGTGTGCCTGCCGTTGCTGGGAAAATCCTTCCCGGCGCAAGAACGCCATTTTTGTCGGTTCTCAGCGTTGCCTATGACATTCCGGCGGTTTCTGATGCAATGAAATGGTTCGAAAGTGTGAGGTTCGTTGGAAGTGGGATTGGTGTGTCCCCTTACGATACACAGCGGTTTGATATCTTGGAGAAGAATAAGAAATCAGTCGAAGATGTTTTATCGAGGATCGATTTGGGAATCACCGAAATGAATATCGCACCATTTGGGCTTGATGGTGAAGGTGCGCCTCAAGGAAAAAAGATAGAGCTACTTCATGAGGTTAGTGGTGAAGTCTTCTCGCTTCGCGAAACGGAAGAGTCTCAAGGTACACGGAGGATTCTCTGGTTGCTTCCTGAGGTGATTGAATCATTGCAGCTGGGGAGCGTTTTAGTGGTTGACGAACTGGATGAGAAACTTCATCCCAAGTTGCTACGGGAAATAATCATGCTGTATCGTTCGATGCGCACGAATGTTGCTGGGGGTCAGCTATTGTTTTCTTCCCATGATGTTTGTACGATGCGCAGTACTGTGTTTAGGCGTGATGAAATATGGTTTGCTTCAAGAAACGAATATGATTCGAGTAACCTGTATTCTCTTTATGAACTTCGCGACACCGATGGAGGACCCGTCAAAACGACTGCAGCCTACGATAAGCAATACATGGAAGGACGCTATGGCGCTGATCCGTACTTTGGTTTGATGAGAGAATGGGTCGCAAATGACTAGAAAGCCTCCCAAGAAAAGTGATATTGGGGTATAGTCTTGGTCACAAATACGAGAAAAACGCTCCGGATGTGTTTGGCAAATTGCGCCCATTCTTAGAAAAGGCCATCGCGAATTCGAGAAAGCTGATGGATTCGTATGCGCCGAAAACCCCTCCGTCGCGCAGAGCACCGGCAACTGCCATGCATGAGGTCTACGACGAACTCCTGTTCTATTTGAAATGAGGCATATTAAGGTAGAGCTATTGAACCTTATGAAGAAACACTTTTCATCTGGCGAATTGTTTCTCGTAGTCCGGCATTTCTAAGGCTCGCTATTCCTTCGGCGATCAGAGTTTTCGTATAGGATATACTGCTAATGCTCGGTTCTGGGAGATCGAGAAGCTGTGCGTAGAAACGTTTGTTGTGAGGTGATATTTCGGCTTCTGCATAAACTGTTTTTTCTGGCATACGTTTCAACATGCTGACGACGGCAGTTTTAACTCTATCGTTATCAAAGCCAATTATGTCGGTCACGAGTCGAATATAGTTTAATCCTCGTTTGCAATGGGCTCCCCAGATGTCTGGATCGATAATGTCCAGCTGTTCGAGAATGTCGGTCATCTCGTTCCATCGATCAAAGGCGACAAAAGGTGTGTTTCGAGCAAACAAAGCGGTTTTATCGGGGCTTTCCTCGCGGTAGCAGTAATACGGAGTATCAAGGTAAGCGATACCATTGGCTCGACAAAGCGTTTCGTAGAGAAAGGGGTTATCGGCCCATCCAGCACCAGGCGCTTCGACGAATCTGATGTTATGGCTGCGAATGAAATCTGTTCGGTATAGTGCACTCCAGATGGAGGGGCGGTGCCTGATGAGCCGTGTTGCGTCTTGTAATGTGAATGGCTGACGGAGGGGTTTTATCCGACCTTTGTAGCGGCAGGCAATTTTACGTTCATGTGGCGTGTCGGCGTTGATGATGGACCAGTAAGGGGTTTTGATCACATCAATTATTTGCTTTATTGACGTGAAAGAGTTGGCAAATTCTAGCATGTCCTTGAACATTGTAGGTTCAATCCAATCATCGGGTTCGAGAATAGCTATCCAGTTGCCATGCGCGGCATCAAAGCCGCGATTGCACGTTGCCCCATAACCTTCGTTGGGTTTGTCTATGACAACGATGCGCGAATCGGCTGTCGCGTGTTCTTTCATTATTTCAAGAGAGTTGTCAGTGGACCCGTCGTTTAGGCAAATGATTTCAAGGTTTACATGCGTTTGATCCTGAACACTGAAAAGCGCTTGGTCAAGGTAGGGTGCAGCGTTATATATAGGGACAATGACGGAAACCATAGCGCTGGAAGTGTCAGTTTGCTTGGCCGAATTAAACTTGTGCGGGAGTTTTATGTCTGTCATCAACGGTTCCTCTCGCGTACTCGAAAAATAGCCTAGCATCGCGCTCTTTGTTGGCTCTTTTCCGAGAAAGCACATTGTATGAATGATCAGTGGGAATATCTACTTATGATAATAGTTCTCTCCTTCTAGTTGATAGTAGCACGATGTCTGATCAAGGGAAGAGCTGAAATAGGGGTCGCCGTCGTTGCGAGAATTAGGCCATTTCTTGTCGTACAGAAGAAGCCCTTCGGGTGAGAAGTCATCTGCATTGACCCGGTTGTTGTAGATATCGTCTTGTTTGGGGATAGTAGTCATGATCTTAACATGATTGAATGCTGCGATTCTCAAGCCATTGAGAAGGAGCTTATGGCACAGATCAACCGAGCCTATTTCGCAAGAAAAAGAGGGATCAAAGCCGTTTACGGCGTCAAAATCGTGCCTGCTTACAGTAAGTCCTGCTCTGCTTACTGCACTAAAGTTTTGTGATGCACGTGCGTTGCACTGGTATCCGGGGTGTTCTTCGGGATGTCCTCTAAATAGGGGCATAATGCGCTTATTGGTTACGGCAATACCGTAACAGCAGGTTGTGTAATCGGAATATAGGATCTTTGGACCAACTGCCCCTACACCTTGAATACTGCACGCGCCAACTAATTGTCCAAGGAAGCCTGCAGTAAGAGGTATGTGCGTGTCGTCAAAGAAAGCCAGGTAGTTACCGTGGGAGTGTTGAGTTGCGTTATTGAATGATAGGTAGGAATTATCCGAGGGCGGAACGATGAGAATCTGTTTTTCTGGAAATTCAGCCATTACTTCTGCTTCCCGAGAGGTAATGAGAATGATCTCACATGGGTAGTCATTTGTTTGTTCGAATGCATGAAGGAAGTTTGTTAG
Organism: Adlercreutzia sp. ZJ138; assembly: GCF_011038935.1. Classification (NCBI taxonomy): domain Bacteria; kingdom Bacillati; phylum Actinomycetota; class Coriobacteriia; order Eggerthellales; family Eggerthellaceae; genus Adlercreutzia; species Adlercreutzia sp. ZJ138. Next base: position 76,422 of record NZ_JAAKEA010000013.1, read on the forward strand.
CGTACCTTCCCCTTCTGTGTCTCGAACAATGACTGTTACCGTAGGTTTGTTTGTTGTTTGGAACCACGGATTATAGATATTGATTATGCCGGAGTACGTGATCGATGCGTCTATATGTGAACGTCTCGTGTGCCCAAAGATAGCTTTTCGATAGGCTTGCCTTGAATAAGGTTTTGCTTCGGGCTTTGCTGCCGTTGAGGTTTCGCTTATTCGCCAATGGTAATGCACCTTTGGCGTATGGTGCACGGCACGTGCCTGCTCTGAAGCAAAAAGAACCATGTTGTAGTCTTGTGCTCCATCGAATTCCTTACCTGGCTTTGGCATTTGGTCGATGATTGTTCGTCGTACTGTCATGAGGTGAACGATGTAGTTTTTTGAAATCAGAAGCTCTGGGGAAAAGTCGGGTTTGAACAGGGGATGAAGATGCCGATGGTTGGAATCAACAAGATCCTCGTCACAATACAGCAGATCAATAGTTGGATTCTTATTGAGTGCAACAACGTAGTCATGAAGAAGATCAGGCTCAAGCCAGTCATCATGATCGCAGAAGCAACAAAAATCTCCTCGTGCGATAGCTATGCCTTTATTCGTGTTTTCTGTAATTCCATAGTTTCGATCAAGAGTTAAAATTCTAATTCTAGTATCAGCTTGGGCGTAGGAAGTGATTTCTGATACGAGCTCTTTGCGCTCTGGGGAAGCGTTAACGAGAATAAGTTCAAACTCTCCATACGTTTGCTCCTCTATCGAATGAACCATATCATGTAGATAGTTGAGCGGAGTTTTATATAAGGGAACAATAATGCTAAATAGTGGTGAAACTAGAAATTTTTCTTCACGTTGTCTAGCAAGTTCTTCTGGTGGGGTTCTGTGTGCATGGAACCAATCTTCGTAGCGTGGGTCGCTCCACGCATCGTGAGGAAACCCATCTCTTCCGTACCCGTGCCATTTCAACACGGTTTTCGAAAGGACTTTTTTTAGGACTCGTTTTATCATGTATACCTGCCTCAAAAGGGTGGTGAAGCCCGCTAGTGATGTTCCGTTTGCAGGCTTTGATTATTTCTTGTGTGCTCAACATCGCTATATTACCACGGAGGGCGATGTGCATGAATTCCCGACATAGAGTAAGGTGACATTGATCTAGCGTTTTACTGAGAAGAAAGCATAATCATATTGCAATATGTAATCAGTGTTCAGTATCCACTGTAAAGCAAGCTCGTGTTTGCTACCGAGTTAACGAAACTACATATCTCTTTCGCTTGTAGAAGTTCTGTTATCATTGCTTCTTCAAAGGTTTAGTTGTCTTCTCAGAGAAGAATTGAGCGCTGCTTCTTGACGTAAATGAAACATGGAGGTACGGATGATTCGTCATAAGCTCTCGAACGTGGTGTTGGAAGTGCCAGAGCATATGCTTTCATATACAGGTGCTTATTACCGTACCGATGCTCCTGTTTTTAGCACAGCAGGATATCTTTCGTTTTCAGGGCGAATCGATTTTCTGACCTATTTCAACTCATGCTCACTCTCCAAATGGAAGAAATATACGAACATACAATCACTGAATTTACATTTGGAGCTTTCAGGTGCAGGCTGTGATTGTTCATTGCGGGGCGCTATGGCCGAAGATGCTCAGGTGCTTTCTCTTGGACCGGTTTTGCGATTAGATAAAGAATCGGCGTACTGTGTTGATAGACAAGATAAGGTTCTTGTTTTCGATATCCCGATCGCTGATGAGTCTGCGGATCTGGTAGCATTTGAATTGAATGCTGCAGATATAACGGAGATTCGTTCTGCTTATTATTATACTGAGGTCTCCGAAGAGCTGGTTAACCCCGTTCGACTGGCTCTTTCTACAACGACGTTCAAGAAAGAGCAATACATCGTTTCCAATATCGAGCTCATCGAGCATGAAGTATTGGGATCGAATGATCCTATTGCGGCAGCCTTTCATATGTTCGTGGTAGACAACGGTCGCACGCTTGATTCTGACGGTCTTGCTAGTAAGGGCGTTACTGTACTTCCGAACCCCAACGTTGGCGGTGCAGGGGGTTTTGCGCGGGGTATGATGGAGGCACTTGCGTCGCAGGATGGCTATACGCATGTGCTTCTAATGGATGATGATGTTATCGTTTCTCCGGAAAGCCTGAAGCGCACGTTTAATCTGCTTGCACTTGCGAAAGATGAGTACCAGAAGTCGTTTATTAATGGTGCCATGCTTGCGGTTGAGCAGCCGAACAAGCAGTTCGAAGACGTCGCTCACGTTTTGGATACAGGTGCCTATCATCGAATTAAAGGGAATATGTATATTGATGATTTGCGTGATGTTTGTCGCAACGAAGCCATTGATGTTGAGGTTCCTAATGCGTATGGCGCATGGTGGTACAGCTGCATTCCTCTATCTGTCGTTCGAGACAAGGGTTTACCCCTGCCGTTGTTCGTGCGTTGTGACGACGTAGAATATGGCATGCGTTGCAAACCGACATACATGACCATGAATGGCATTTGTGTGTGGCATGAAGGGTTTGGCGGGCGTTTCCGTCCTAATGTTGACTGCTATCAGTATGTACGTAACTTCATGATCATGATGGCTGTTGATGATTGTGCATCAGAACGGATGTTTGTGATGAGACTCAATCGAAACATCATGCTGTATTTACGAGCTATGTACTACGATGCTGTTGAATTATTCCTAGATGGTTTTGAAGATTATTTGAAAGGCCCCGATTTCATTGCTCATGCGAGAGGCGATGAAATACTGATGCAGAACGCCAAGAAAAACGAAAGGCTTGTGCCCGTCGGTCAACTCAAGGAAACTGATGGTATAGACGTCGACCACATTCAATATAATAGTAAGCTGCTAGACTTTGATAACGAACCTCCTTCGCATATTATCTTAAAGCTCTGGCGAAGCATTCCGTACGATCGTCATTTGTTGCCAGATGCATTGCTTCGTAGCGCTCCTCAGGTTATTCCATATAGTCGTTGGTCGGCGCCTGCACCGCGTACTGTAGGTACTCGTACTCTGGTTGCTTTAGATCTCGACGGAAAAGAAGGTGCTGTTCGTCGTATGGACAAGAGTCGTTATCGACGACTCAAAGAGCGTTGGAAGAGATTGAAGGCCGCCCACATGCGTCGCGGTAGGGAAGTCCGCGAAGAATATAAAGCGGCTATGCCTTACCTGACTTCGATTGACTTTTGGGATAAGTATCTGAAATCGCTTATGTAGTGGCTGCACGAGATAATAATAGAATTGGGGATTTGTTGGCGACTTAAGAAAACAGAGACGTTAATACTTGCCAAAGCTCAGGGTTTGTAGCCACCCATGCACAATACCTTTCGGGGGCCATAAGATTTACAAGCATAATTATGCCGCTAAAACTCACGCAGGCAATCGCGGCGGGATAGAGCCATTGCGGTTTTTGTACTTCGTCAAACGCTAAGCATATCAACATAGTTGCCAAGACAAAAAGCCAGAAAAAATCGGATTGGTAACGTTGGGTGACCGCAACTGTTGAATCGATGAGCATTATGCCAATCCCCACCGCAAGACACCAGACTGAAAGTGACAAAGTATTGAACTTTACCAAGTGCGACTGTACATTTTTAGACAACAGCGTCAGGCAGATAAGACACAGTGGTAAGAAAGCTATAATCCCACCATAATACGGTTCAATAATAGTGCCCGTACGCCACTGCAACCAGCCAAAGAAAAATGTATCAACGGTATAGTTCGAAAAAAATGGAAACTGGAAGTCAATATTCAACGGCGAGAAAATGTACATAATGATGCCGAGAGGAACACGAAATTCGCTTTTTGGTCCAGTCATGTCAAAGCCGGTAAGGTTGTAGTTTGACCCAAAATCGAACGGATTACCAAAGCGGATATAGTTCCACCACATAGCAAGGATTCCGATAATCAAAAAGGGGGCAACCACACTAGCAAACCGACTCCATGTTGCTGATGACACTTTCTGGTCAGGAAGAAATACCCTTTGCCAAAAGAGCGGAATTGCGAGCAAGCAAACCAACACCAGTGGTGGTCGGGAAACCAATGTGAGCGCTACCAAGAGTGACCCTACACTTACGAGCCTTTTACTGAAGCTAGGTTTTGATGATGCGTGAATCCAAACAGAAACTCCTCCTAAGGCGCAGGCAAGGCCTGATAATATCGCTTCATGATAAAACGAAGGATAAAAAACTAGGTACACCACTCCACTTGCAATATATGCAAACATGCCGAAAAGAACGATATCTCGTACATTTCGATTGCGTCCATAGCGCGCCAGTGTGTTGCGTGTAAGTGTAGCAGTGCAGAGTACGACGATAATACTCAAGAAAATGGTTGCTGCCATATTGCTCAGATGAGTCCCCGTAAGCACTTTATATGGAAGGAATAAGAGCAGTGCGGGAAGAACGCCAAAATATGAATAGTAGTTTCCGTTGTAATAGGCATAATCCCACAAGGAAGGCCAACCTGTCTCCAGTGCAGCAGCAGCTCGAGCCTTGGGATCAAAGGGGTTGTCAATCTCCGCTAGCCAATCTGGTGCGTCAATGAGAAGATGCGGGCTTCTGGCTAAGATAGCATCAGCAGCATGTTGATACTGCATCGGGTCTACTGCAAATTCCAATCCAGAAACTACTCCGGTCCCTTCATCGGATACATGGGTTGATATCCCTACCATAACGACAAGAGCTATCTGGATTACGAGCATGATTGTCCATGCAATTCGGGATTGTTTCATGAGAGAAATAGGTGACATTACACTGTACCCCTTACCCCGTTAGCGATCACGGTGCGATTCCCCAGATAATCCTCTTCGCTCACACCGAAACGGCGGATCGCCATATCCAGATTTCTAACGCTGCTAGGTCTTTTCATCGCCACCCCATGTCCTTCTCGAGCTCTTCGTATTCCCGCTTGGTGAGATACCCTTGAGCTTTCGCCTCTTTCGTGGCAGCCAGCAGCCTTTCGCTCATCATCGTCTGCCTGGCTGCGCGAATGGCCGTGGCCACGTTCTGGGAGGGGATTCCCTCGTAGAACGTCACGACGTCTTCCTTGCCCGGCTTCCTCACGCGGACACCAGAAGGAAGCTTCCTCCTGGTTCGCGTAGGCACAGCGACGAAGATGCGATTGGGGTCCGTCGGGGCGAGATCCAGCATGCCGATCACGGATTCGCCATATAGGTACGCCTTCCTGCCCAAACGCGCGACCGCGATGGCGTAGGGGTCATAGCTGCTCGGAACGTATTTGGTCAGCCGATAGAGCCCGCGGGAGATGTTCTCCAATTTCCCACGGTGGGCGAGCTTGGCAAGCTCTATGGGTGGCACCCCCGCCTCATAGGCATCCTCGGTCGATATGAGATAATAGTTGTCTACCGCGATCTCGTATATGTCGTCATAATAGCTCATGGCAGAATTATACCACTATCGGTATTGTTCTGCCATGCTACTAGAAGACAATAATCTATCTCTCAGCATTCAAAAATGCTCATAATGAGTATGAAAAGTTTCGAAGCCGGCCTTAATCGGTGTTTCCTTAGCTTTATGATTCCTGACTTCCGAGTTTCGATTTCATTTCTGGTGCTAAGAATTCGACATGGTTTGTAGGTACACTTCGCTTTGTCTTTTCATTCTCTTATTTGAGCAACAACGCTTAACCGTTTCAGTGGGTTTTGTTATCCCAAGTGAAACGTCTTCTCGGGTGATAGAATGTTAAAAACTTTCAAATTCTGCAAGTTTTTAACATGAGTGAGAGAAGGGCCTGATGATACCGCGTGATAAGTACCTTGGTAAGCTCATCCAATTCCAAGATAAGGACGTGATTAAGGTTGTCACAGGCGTACGCCGTTGTGGGAAATCGACGCTGTTGGATCTGATGGCAGAACATCTCGTCAGACAAGGGGTGGCTCCAGAGCGCATTCTCTTTTTTAAGATGGAATCAATGGCGTTCGATGACGTTCGAGAAGACTACCGCGCTCTGTACTCCTTGGTACGAAAGCGTGCAGAAGGGCTTACCCATCCCTATCTGTTTTTCGATGAGCTACAGGAGACGAAGGGCTGGGAGCGCGCGATCGACGGCCTGCGCGTCGACTTGGACTGTGATATCTATATTACCGGCTCAAACGCATTTCTTCTATCCAGTGAACTGGCAACTTTACTGTCGGGGCGCTACGTTGAAGTAGAAATGCAACCGCTTACCTTCTCAGAGTACCTAGACTTCCGAGGCGCGACCATCGAAGGGCTCAGCCTATCGCAAAGTGATTTGGCTGTCATGTCGGATGGATCTATCGTTACGCTCGCAAGCCTATTCTCTCAGTATCGCAGGTACGGCGGCTTCCCCTTTCTTTCCTTGGAAGAGCCGGATAAGAGCTCCCATCAGGCATATTGTAAGACGCTGTTTGATACCGTCATCGTGCGCGACATTTTGGAGCGTGAAAAACGGCACGGGCGACGCCAGATTACCAATGCCGATCTCCTGATTCGTATAAGCGACTTCTTAGCCGACAACATTGGCAACGAATGCTCGGTGAGCAGCATCGCCAGCGCGCTGCGCTCGCAGAATTCCAAAACAGCTGACTCCACTGTTGCAGCATATATTGAGGCGTTGGAGCAGGCTTATCTGTTTCGTCACGTACGCCGCTACGACATTAAGGGCAAAGAAATACTCAAGACTAACGGAAAGCGCTACATTTGCGATGTTGGCCTACGTAACCACAGGCAAGGATACCGAAGCTCAGATGCCGGACGTGTACTGGAGAATATTGTCTACCAGCAGCTGATCTATGACGATTACATCGTATGGGTAGGTCATTTGCGGGCAGGTGAGGTCGATTTCGTGGCGGAGCGCAACGGTGAGAGGGTCTACATCCAAGTGACGGAGGGTATGACCGAGAAAGCAACCATGGAGCGGGAACTTAAGCCTCTTAAAGCCGTGCGTGACGCCTATCCCAAGATGGTAGTTGCAGCATCTGGGAGTTACCCTACGAGTATCGATGGTATTCGAATAGTTAACGCAGTCGACTTCCTGCTCGGACGATAGTCGATGACTTACGAAGCGCTTCCTTAGACCGCATAGCGCCAATCAACGCCTTTGTGCTCCTTAGAACCAATCAACATATAGTGAAGATAGTAGGGTCTGAGCGTATCACCAAACAGGCGATGAAGTCTTGGATGTGCTTCCTTATATGTCTCTACGTCGAAACCTTTCGAAGCGCGGCGTCCCTCCTTCATGCCAACATTGACGAAGTGGGCAAGCGCATCTTCTGATGCAGCGGCGTCATTTGGAACATCTGAATAGTGAGACGTATAGAAGGTCCAGTCATACACAGGAGCGTAGTCCAGTATACCTTGGCGTGTGACGCCATCTACACGATTTGTGGAAACGACCAGTGACCCGCGCTTAGCCTCTTCAATCATATTGTAATAGTAGGGAGCAAAATCGTCTGTTCCGTACCGTTTCCTTAGATAGGGACGATTTGCAACGTAATCCTGCAAGCGAACAGCCTTCAACCCTATACGCCCTTCATTGCACCCATGCCTGATATAGTGATCTAACAAAGCTGCTGCATCGTCTCCGAACGCCTCTTTCAAATCGGGATAGTCATCACGGTACTTCTCAACATTCAATGATACGTCCTCAGGAGAAAGCGTGAATATACCTGTTGCTAAGGAGTAACCCTCTAGGTTAGGGAGAGAAGATTCTCTTGATGGTGTGTCGTCGGTCGTCAAGATCTCGAAATGGGCACATCTCACACCGTTTGCAATAAGCCACACATTCATCAAGCGTTCAGCCAAGAAGCCAAATACACGCATTTGGTATGCATCTCGGCCGTGAAACAAATCGATCTCACGCTCGATATCGTCCAAGATGGCAAACAACCAAGAACAGTAAGCGTCCATGATCCCCTTAGGAGCAATCATGATATTGCAAGGAATCAGGGAATCACTAGCAAGCAACTCATGGAAGGCAAGCTGCTCAACTAAAGGACGCTTTTTCATGATGCGCGCGAGAAGGGACATGTCGGCAACCTGATGATATCGACAATACTGTTCTGCAACCGAATGCGAAAAAGAAATTGAAGCAGGAATAAGAACGTCTGCATCTTCAAGCGCAGAGAGAATTTCTTCTGTGGAGAGCGGGCGTTCTTCGTCAGGACTCTTAAGAAACCGTCGATAGTGGCAGATACCCACTATATTCTCGGTCGCGTTTTTCCAGATCCAGTAAAGACCCGTCAGCTCAGAATAGGCAAAGTTCTTATAGGAGATGTTCTGTCCCGAATTGTCCGTCAATCGCTCACCTGACGTGATTGACGTCTTTTCGGCTGAAACTGAGCCAACTTGCAGTCCAGTATAAGGACAATCGTATTCAGGGCAGTTGACAAGATGACTTACGACATAGATTGCAACATCTCGATGATTCAATGTGACACCTCGTATGAATAACATAACCACTTGATGCATGATACCGCATAGAGTCTTAGGATCTGAAAAAGGCGGCTACTTCACGGCATAGTCCTCGCAAAGATTCCATCGTCCTTGGCTTTTCGAAGTAGTCGCTTCTTCGTATATCACCCGGGATTTAGCTTTAGCCACAACTTCTCGGATTATTAGGCGGTAATCAATCGGTCTCACCGCCGGTTCTGACACAAAACAACCATGGAAAAGCCTGCTTATGTGGGCTTTTCTCGTTTGTGGGGCATTGACATACCAGCTCAACTCATGCTACAA
>NZ_JAAKEA010000014.1:0-69781 GCF_011038935.1 Adlercreutzia sp. ZJ138
CTCGACGCGTATCAGGAGATAACGACCCGTTTTCATCAGTCGGGCCTTGCGTTGGAGCTCTTCCTTGAGACGCTGCCCGAAAGAAGCAGGTACAAGCGCCCGCTTGTCGCGTGGCGCGCCGAAAGCGCGCGGAGACAAACTGATCAGCAAACGCTGCAAAACGTCGCTGCTTCCCTTGTAATGCTGCTCGAGCAGAAGGGCGTAAGCCGCGCCGAGGCGTGTAGGATCGCAGAACTGAACAAGGGGAACTTCTATGCGTTCCTCAAAGGGGACACATCAAAGCTCAGCCGGGACACCGCGATGAGGACATATAAAACGCTGCGTTCCCTCCCCACTCGCGCACCAGCTCCACGGGCAGACAAGGCATACGTGGAGAAAGTTTCCCTGTGTTAGCTATATTAAATTAAATTCACTTCGACGTTGCCGTAGCTTCTGCGTACAACTTGAATAGATGTGCGACTATCTTCTCTTCGTCACCTTCGAAGTCTACGCCGTAGGCTGCTTCGACTGCTGCGTCGAGGGTTTTGTGTGCTTTGAGCAGATCGGCTGGCATCTTGTCCGGGTCGTAGAGCTGCGCGAGCGACCAGCCTGGATGCGCCGCGCGGGCATCGAGGACGGCTTGGGCTGCCTGTTCGATGACTGGCTTCTGTTCGGGTGCCGTTGCTGGCCAAACGTACGTGTTGTACACCAGACCCGGCGTATAACGATAGTCGCTCTTCAACCTGCCGGCAACTGCCCGCATCCATGCATTATGGAACTGGCTTGTAAGCACGCCGAAGTCATAGAGCGAGGCATGTTCGGCAGTTGCAACCAGGTTGGAGGCTATCACCCTTGGCTCCATAAAGCCAATCGGTATATATCTACGCCTTTCTGAAGAAACAGCCGGAATAATCAGATAGGGTTCATCTTGCACGTTGTCGCAGAAGAATCTCATGGGCGTTTCCGCGGATTTTATGGTAGGAGCCGGTGGTTTCTTGGAGGCCATCTTTCCTTTGCTATTGGGCCCTTCCCCCAGCCGAACCTTGCGGACGGCGTCAACGCGTTCTCGAACACAGGGCATCCCTTCGATTTCCGAAGGCTTCACATCGCCGAGATACAGACACCAACGCTCTTTGCCCTTGATGAATTCCTCGGAGCCGACCCACGGGCGGAAGAATGCTTCGCTAGCGGGTTCACGCATAATGAATTCTTTCATCTCATCAGGCGTGAAAAGATACCAACCCCCATCTGTTGGCTTCGATCCGTTCTTCATGACTGGGTGACCCGATTCGATTGGCTTTGCAGAAGAGGCTACAAGAACGGTCGGAGCATTGCGTAAGTACGGAGAAACGTTTTCGCAAATAATCGACTGTCCAGTGGTCGGGTCAAACAAGCGCTTTTCTTTTAAGCGGGTTTCGCTAACAGAGAATCCGATGATCACGCAATGAACATGGGCTTTGCTCGTTGCCTCGCTGTCCCAGATGAACGTTGTCCAGGCGAAGTCAATATAGATCCCAAAACGCTCTATCAAAGTGTTCCAAATGGGGAATACCTGTTCTCCCTGGCAGATAGAATTTGTCGACACGAACGCAGCACTGATTGTCTCGTTACGAACCATCATCTCGGCTGCTTTGTAATACCACCCCGACACATAGTCCAGCGAATTAGACAGCTTTATCTTTCCGTACAAATCGACTATTTCTTGCTTTTGATCGCCTGAGCACATTGATGCCCCGTAGAATGGCGGATTCCCGATGATGTAACTACACTTCTCCGCTGGAAGTACGTCGTTCCAGTCCATGCGCAGGGCGTTGCCTTCCACGATGTAGGCGTTGGTGGTCAGTGGAAAGTAATCGATGTAGCGGCTCACGATATCCTGCGTCTCGGTGAGCATCTGGCTTTCGGCGATCCAGAGGGCGGTTTTCGCTACGCTCACGGCGAAGTCGTTGATCTCGATGCCGTAAAACTGCCTGATGGACACCTTCACGGGGTCAGCCTCGCCGTCGAAGCCCATGGCCACCTGATCGCCCTGGATGCTCTCCAGCACGCGGTTTTCCAAACGGCGCAACTGAATGTAGCTCTCGGTAAGGAAGTTGCCGCTTCCGCATGCGGGGTCGAAGATGTTCAGGGACGCCAGTTTCTGCTGGAACGCGCGCAATGCGAACATGCGCTTACGCTCGACCTTCTCACCCTCAATTTCAGCGAGTTCCGCCTTGAGGTCATCTAAGAACAGCGGGTCTATCACCTTGTGAATATTCTCGATGAATGTGTAGTGCATACCTCCCGCACGACGCGTCTCGGGGTTTAAGGTACTCTCGAACACCGCCCCGAAGATAGTGGGGCTAATGTCTTTCCAGTTGAATCCACACGATGCATTCAGCAGCAATTCGACTCGAAGGTCTTCGGTAAATTGCGGCACAATGATTGTCTCATCAGCAAAAAGCGAGCCGTTTACATACGGGAACTCTAGCAGCTTTTCGGATGCGTAAGGATCGCGCTTGTCTTCCGGCGTATCAAGCACCGTGAACAGATCCAGCAAAGCAACGCGGGATTGTTCGGCGTTGAAACCCTTCATGTACTTGTAGAATGCCTGGTGCCCGTTGAACAGCCCTGCGTCTTCTGCGTACAGCAAAAACACCAGCCGCACGATAAGCACGTTTAGACTGCGCTGCTCTTCGGCACTCTCATCCAGGTTCTTATACTGCTTCGCAAAGGCGTCGTATTGCCTGCTTATTGGTGGTCTTTCCCATGCGATGCTTCTATCCGTAAATTAAGGTGAATGAATCTGAAATCCATTATACGTGTACACCACCATAATCGCTGTCCCACGTAACGGTCTGCCAAGGTTGTTTGCGGCGAAAGCGCTATCTCTCACACAGGGCGGCGACGTGCTTGCCAGAGAAGGCGATTCCCCATCGAATAGTACCGGCGGCTCCTCGTTGGGCGCCGCTTTCATAGGACTTCTCTGTGATCTGATCGAGGGCCTCCCGAGCTAACTCCTCCAAGCAACTAGGTTCATTGCTGCTGAAGGAGGTTCGTTTGAGCTCGATGGTCACGAGGGGATGTTGCGCTGGATTCTCGGGCTCGAGGCGAATATCGAAGCGCCCGAGGCCCGCTTCGCGATTGGAAAAGGGGTCGCGATAGTTTCGCATGCCGAACAGCAAGCCAAGCAGAAGGGTGTGATACGCCTGCTCGTGCGTGAGGTCGTGGTAGCTGGCGTTTTCTGAGAGAATGCGCTCCAGATCAGCGATGAGGGTAGCTGCGTTCCCGGTAACGATGGCGTTGTGCAGCTCGACAAGACGATCGCGACTGCCAGCTAATCCGGTGAAGCGGCTGACAATTTCACTTCGGTACAGTTGAGCCACTTCCTTGTTCGGAATGCGCAGGGGGCGCACTTGATCGGGGCTATTGGGACGCGACGTGTCGTCGGTGGTAAGATAGCCCGCCAAGTAGAGCATCGACCACAGCGCATCGGGACGGACACCCACGTCGGGGAAGATGACTCCAGTGTCTAAAGGCTCGTCTATGACGCCGTCGGGCTCCATGAGTGCATATAGCTTCTGCAACGTGGCGCCCTCGGCGCTGGCAACCAGGTCGCCAAGCACACCGTTCCCCGAGGTGTTTCCCCAGTATAAATCAGGAACGCACTGGCTTGAGAAATAGTTGAGAACGCTCCAGGGGTTGTAGGCGTCGATAGAGCCGAACCGGTAGCCGTCGTACCACTCGCATGCAACATCGAGACCGTCCGAGACACCCAGGTAGTCGGCCAGAAGCTCCACCTCTTGTTGGGTGAAGCCATAGCGCTCGTCGGACGCGACAGAAAGCGATGTGTTTACCGTCAGGTTGTTGAGATCCGAAAATATCGACTCTTTCGAAATACGTTGAACGCCGGTGAGAACGCCGAACGCAAGAGACGGGTTGTCCTTCAAGGCACCGGTAAGCCACCGCTTCAGAAACCCTACTACCTCGGTATAATAGCCGTGCGTGTAGCCGGCCAGTACGGGGGCGTCGTACTCATCGACCAGCACCACGGTCGGCGCGACATGGTGTCGGTGCAAGAGGTCTACGAGCGTTGTCAGCGATGCGGCAAGCTCTACATCCGAGGCGGAACCTCCAACAAGACGCCGGAATGCATCTTTCTCATCCGAGGAGAGCATGGTGGAATTAAGAAGATACCGATGGCGACCGCATTCGGCAACGATGTTCTGGACAATGGCCCCGAAAGTTTCTTTCCAGGTGAGGCCCTTGGTGTTGTTGAAGGAGAGTCGAACTACCGGGTAGGCGTTGTGCTGTTCGCGATAACGACCATCTTCGGCTTCCCAAATGGCCAGACCTTCGAAAAGGTCGGCTGTGTCGGCGGCCGCCGGATCGTTGGGGGATGGAATTTCCAGAAAGCGCTGAATCATGCTGAGGTTCAGCGACTTCCCGAAGCGACGTGGGCGGCAGTAAAGCATCACGTCCGAGTCGCCATCCAGGATGTCGGCAATGAGCATCGACTTGTCGATGTACGTGAAGTTGCGTATCGCCTTCGGAAAGTCACTCACGCCGATGGGCAGTCGCTTGCGACCCGAACGATCGGACAGCCGCACTGAGCCTTTGCGGAATACTCCCTTGTCGCTGCAAGCCTCTGTACCGCGTTTCATTGTCACCATCCTCGGGTTATGGCTTTACGCTCGAAATTATATCGTACCTCCTATGCCGTTAAACAGCTTTAACGAATAAGGATAGACCGGTCGAGCGGTCGACTTCCCTGCATTTGGATGGTCATTCTGTCACATGTTGGATGAGCGGGCGCATTTCCTTTTGCCGCGGCCTTGGTTGCCGAATGTCTGCTTTTCGTGGCGACGGCGTCGCGCCTCTTCCTGACGTGCCGCCTGATCGGCTGTTTCTCGGCGAAGTGCCTGATACGATGCAAACCTGTTTTCGGACAACGTGCCCGCCTCAACCGCTGCGCGCACAGCACACCCCGGCTCGTTTTCGTGTTTGCAATCGCGAAAGCGGCACTGTTCGGCCAGCCGTTCAATGTCGGAGAACGCCGCGCCAATGCCTTCGTCGGCATTCCACAGCCCCAAGCCGCGCACGCCCGGCATATCCACAACGAACCCGCCGCCGGGAAGTGTCACCATGTCGCGGCTCACCGTGGTGTGCCGACCCTTACCGTCGCCTTCGCGCACGGTGGCAGTTGCTTGAACATCGCTTCCTACCAGCATGTTCACCAAGCTCGATTTACCCACGCCACTTTTTCCCAACAACACTGCGGTCACGTTTTCGGGAATCATTTCGCGCACAGCACAAACGCTGGCCGCATCATCAGACGACACCACCGCAACGGTCACGTCGGGGCCCACGAGATCGGCAACTTCACGCCGTACGCGCTCTACCTGCCCTTCACTCTCGGCAAGATCGGCCTTGGTTAGAACCACCGCTACACGCGCGCCGGTTTCGTGCGCCAGCACCAGTTCGCGCTCCATGCGCCGCACGTTCACATTGGCAAGCGGCTGCGCCACAATAACCACGTCGAAGTTCGCCGCTAACACTTGGGGAAGCGAGCGCTCGGTAGGGTCTTTCCGCACGAAGGCGCGGGTGCGCGGCAATATGCGCACGATGATGCCTTTATCGTGCCCGTCGGGTACGTCAACCTCGACGAAATCGCCAATAGTCGCGCGCTGACGAGCACCTTTCACTAACGCTGTCGCGTGTTCGCAGCGAACAAGTCGCGCTGGCGAAGATGGTGCTGTTGGCGCAGTTGATGCAGTTGGTGAAGCTGACACACAAGGTACATCTGATGCACCTGGCTCATCTAATACAGCCGCGTTCTCTTCCAGCACCCTCACCAGCGGATACCCGCGATCGAGCTTGATCACCTGCCCGCGCACGAGCGAAGCCGCCAAAGCCGCCGATGCTTTTGTGCGCTCGTTGTCAAACAGTTCTGCGCCCATCTATCGCTGCCGCTCTCGCAGAACGTAATACGTCACTGCCAAGATAAGACCGATTGCTGTCAGCGCGGCACCTGGAGCGAACGCCCACATGTCGCGTTTGTCGGGCTCGGTCGAACCCGGATACACCACCGACACGACCTCGGCATGCAGATCGGACAGGCCTTGATGATCGCGGCACGCCAGATGATACGTCCCTCGAACTTGCAACGTCGTTCCCACAGCCCCATACTCGCCGAACGTGTCGATGTTTTTCGCCTGCTCTTCTGTCATATACACGGACACATACCCCGTGCCGCCCTCCGACTCGAGCGTTATCCATCGCTTGTCGCCCAACGGATTAGCGCGAATGTTGTCGCCCACAGCTTCGCCTGTCACCTGCACGGTTTGCCCGTCGTAATAGGTATCGGCCGCAGCCAAATCGTCGATTGACGTGTCGTAGATAAACGAGCTGTCCGGCCGCTGCTGCACGTTCACCGCATTGCCTTCGTCAATATCTTGCTGCGAAGCGGGTTCGTCGGCAAACGCGGGAGTACTGCCAAACGCAAGCACGGCAATGCATGCAACGATAAGCAGCAACAACGCTGCGCAGCGCAAGCCATTCAGCAACAGCGGGCAACGGCGCGAACACGCGCGCGACGCATGCTGTATCGCACGAGGAAGCGCCGGCTGGCAGACGGAACGATTAGCGAGCTGAATCATCCCATCACCAGCCTGACGACGATGATACATACCCATAGAAACACGATGAAGCAAGACAGCGCGAGCACGATCACGCCCATGCCCCCCAGCACATCGTATATGAACTGCCGTATGTCGCGTTTCCTTTTAACCATGCAGGTATTCTAGTACATCTACCCGTCGCGTGCTGAGATGAGAGACCGATGCGGCGCCCGGTTCGGCCGGACACCGCATTGTATCGTAGGTTTTCGTAGGGCCTTACGTTGGTTCACGTAGGCCACGCATGGGTCTCGCGTAGGTTTGCATGAACCTCGCGCAGGCTTCGCGCAAGGAAACGCAGCGTCGCTTCTCTATTCCAGCATTATTCCAGCATGCCCTCAAGGGCACCCCAGTCCATAGACAGCGGCCCTTCCACTTTGCATTCGTAATCGCCGTCGGCGTTGATGCCAATGAGCACGTGGCTGCCGTCATGCAGTTGCCCGCGAACCACTTTCTCGGCAATGCGGTCAACCACTTCTTTCTGGATGAGTCGCTTCAACGGACGGGCACCGTAGGCCGGATCAAACCCGTCGATGGCCAAATGTTCCATGGCGGCAGGCGTCACATCAAGCGTAATGCGACGATCGGCCAGGCGGCGGCGCACCTCGTTGAGCTGCAAGTCGACAATGGGCTCGATGCTGACGATGCCCAGCGCATTGAACGTGACAATGTCGTCGATACGGTTCAAGAACTCAGGCCTAAACGTCGAACGCAGCGCGTCGTTCACCTTCATGCTCAGCTCGGCGAGCCGCTTCGCACCCGTTTCCACATCACCTGCAAGCATGTCTTCCATGGCCTTGCCCATGGTTTCCTTACCACCTTGGCCGGAGTACTCGCGAATTGTCTGTGAAGCAACGTTGCTGGTCATGATGATGATGGCGTTTTTGAAGCTGACCACTCGGCCTTGTCCGTCGGTCAAACGGCCGTCATCGAGCACCTGCAGCAGCACGTTGAACACGTCGGGATGTGCCTTCTCTATCTCGTCGAGCAACACCACCGAATACGGCTTGCGGCGCACGGCCTCGGTCAGCTGGCCGCCTTCATCGTAGCCAACGTATCCCGGAGGCGCGCCGATCAGGCGTTGCACGCTGAATTTCTCCATGTATTCCGACATGTCGATACGCACCATGGCCCGCTCGCTGTCGAACAGGTACTCGGCGAGCGCCTTGGCAAGCTCGGTTTTGCCCACACCCGTGGGGCCTAAGAACAGGAAGCTGCCAATAGGACGGTTGGGGTCGGAAAGCCCCGCGCGGTTGCGCCGGATGGCGCCGGCCACCGCAGCCACAGCTTCGTCTTGGCCGATAACGCGCTCGCGCAGCTTGTCTTCCAAGTCGACGAGCTTCGCCATTTCTCCCTGCATCATCTTCGACACGGGAATACCCGTCCATGCGGAAACAACCTCGGCGATTTCGTCATCGGTCACTTCTTCGCGCAGGATAGCACCGTCTTGCTGCTTCGCGTTCAGCGCATCCTCGGCTTCACACAGCTGCTGCTGCAGCGCGGGAATACGAGCATAACGCAGCTCGGAAGCGCGCGACAGGTCGCCCTCGCGCGTGGCGCGTTCCTCTTCCATCTGCGCGTCGTCAAGCTCGGCTTTCAAGGTCTGCACATTTTCGATGACATCTTTTTCGTTCTGCCATTCGGCCTTGCGCTTGTCTAAGTCTTCGCGGGCGGTGGCGATATCGCGGCGCAGCGCATCCAAACGCTCGGCGGACACCCCGTCAGTCTCCTTCATGAGCGCCTGCTCTTCGATTTGCATTTGCGTGAGCTTGCGCTCAGCAGCGTCCACCTCTTCCGGCATACTGTCAATCTCGATGCGCAAGCGGCTGGCAGCCTCATCCATCAGATCAATTGCCTTATCAGGAAGGAATCGGTCGGAAATATAGCGGTTTGAGAGCTCAGCAGCCGCCACAATAGCGCCGTCGGTGATGCGCACGCCGTGATGAATTTCATACTTTTCCTTCAACCCACGCAGAATGGCAATGGTGTCCTCCACCGATGGCTCTCCCACCAACACCGTTTGGAAGCGGCGCTCGAGTGCGGCGTCTTTCTCAATGTACTTGCGGTATTCGTCAAGCGTGGTGGCTCCGATGGCGTGCAGCTCGCCGCGTGCAAGCGCTGGCTTGAGCATGTTGCCCGCATCCATAGAACTGTCACCTGTAGAACCGGCACCAACGATGGTGTGCAGCTCATCGATGAACAGAATTACCTGACCAGCGCTTTCCTTCACTTCGCGCAGCACGGCCTTCAAGCGGTCTTCAAACTCGCCGCGGTATTTTGCGCCGGCAACCATGGAGCCTAAGTCGAGCGCCACGATGTCGCGATCCTTCAGGCTGGAAGGAACATCGCCGGCGACGATGCGCTGCGCTAAGCCCTCCACGATGGCGGTTTTACCCGTGCCCGGCTCACCAATGAGGCACGGATTGTTCTTCGTGCGACGACTGAGCACTTGAATGGTGCGGCGGATTTCCTCGGAACGACCGATGACCGGGTCGAGCTTGCCCTCGCGCGCTGCCTGCGTTAGGTTTTGCCCGTACGTGTTCAATGCATCGAGTTCGGGCTTTGACGCCTGGTCGGTAACACGCGTGCTACCACGAAGGTTGTTGTAGGCTTCCTCAACAGTCTTACGCGTGATGCCGTTGCGGTTGAGCAGCTTACCTGCGCGGTCTTTGCCCTCAGACAGCGCAATAAGCAAATGCTCACTGGTGGCGTAACTGTCGCCCATCTTCTCGGCTATTTTTACCGAGCTGTCGATGACTTTTATGAAGTCGTTGCCAGGCATAGCCATGGGCATGCCTGTGCCGCTTGCTTTTGGCATCGAGGCAATTTCGTCGTTTACCTCGGCTTCCAAAAGCGACGGCTCGGCACCGATGCGCTTAATGATGGCCGACAGATTGTTTTCGGCGGCATCAAGCAGCGCCTTCAGCAGATGAATCGGCTCAATGATGCTCGCGTTTGCATCACCTGCTACGCCCATGGCGGCCTGAAACGCCTCTTGGGCAGAAATCGATAGTTTGTCGAGTCTCATATATGCTCCCTTCTCGCCCCCGCAACAAGCGGAAGCGTCGGTTCAGCGTGCTTTAAGCGCTCTAATGAAGGCGGCGGATGGCAAGTGCTGTTGATCCGGGATTCACCAAGGCGTTTACCGATTCACGCGTTTCGAGCTCGTGCACACGGTCGGCAAGACGTCGCACGCGCTTATGCAGGTCGTCAAGCTCTTGATCGCGCTCATCGAGCCTGCCCTGCAAGTCGAGAATACGCGTCACACCTGCCAAGTTAATTCCCTCGCTGGTAAGCTCATTGATTAACGTGAGCCTATCGATATCAGCCTGCGAGTAGCGCCGCGTGTTGCCACTCGTACGCTGTGGTGTGACCAGGCCTTTCTGCTCGTACGCGCGCAGCGTCTGCGGATGCACACCCGCCAGCTCGGCAGCGACGCTGATCATATATACCGGGCGATCCCTATCGGTGCGCTCAGTCATTCCAATCCCTCATCTCGTCATCCGATGCATCAAGGTAGGCTTGTAGCGCCGCAGCTTGCCGGTCGTTGAGTGTCTGGGGGACACGAACTTTCACTGTCAGCTTCAAATCGCCCGATCCCGAGCCTTTCACCTTCGGAGCACCCTTGCCGCGAAGCGTCAGTTTCGTGTCGTGCTGGGTGCCGGCGGGAACCTTCACACGAACCTTGGGCCCACCAGGCGTGGGAACAACCACACTCGCACCCAACGCCGCCTCGGCAACGCTCACCGGAACATCGAGCAGCACGTCGGCCCCATCGCGCGTGAAGAACGGATGCGGAGCGATCTTCGTGGTTATGAGCAAGTCGCCTGCAGCTCCACCGTTTTCTCCTGGAGCACCCTTTCCCTTGAAGCGCAAACGACCCCCATCAACAGCACCCGCGGGAACTTTCACCAACAGCGTTTCCGTTTCGGTCTTGCCGGGAATGCGCACCGATACACTCTTCTGTGTACCAGAAAACGCTTCATCGAACGTCACGTTGAGCGTCACGTTCATGTCCTGGCCCTTCCGTGGACGCGGACCGCGCGGAGCACCACCAAAACCACCAAATCCGCCGAAACCGCTTGCGCCCCAATCGGACCCAAACGCACCTTCACCTCGGCGAATGCTCTCGAGAATCTCTGCCCAACTACCGAAACCTCCGAACATATCATCAGCTGATGCAGCTCCCCAGCCGTGGGGAATGCGATTTGCATCGGCAGTACCGTACTGGTCGTAGATCTTGCGCTTCTTCTCGTCGGAGAGCACCTCGTAGGCTTCGTTGATCTCCTTAAACTTCGCCTCATCACCACCCGCATCAGGATGATGCGTGCGAGCGAGCTTGCGGAAGGCTTTCTTTATCTCATCGCTTGAGGCGGTGCGAGGCACGCCAAGCGTCTTGTAATAGTCAGGGGTAGCCGACATACGCCCACCTCTCTTTCTTCCTGACGGCTTCCCATGATGGCCAGCTTGGCGTTCAGTTCCTCATGCGCTCGCACACGGCCGCAAGGCCGCTTAGCTCACGCATTCGGCACTTCAAGCCAATCTGACTCATCACGGAAACCCTGTCGTTTCCTTCGCTGATCGTTCTTATTCCTTGTAACAAGGGCGGGCCAAAGAAAAGCCCGCCCAATCGAATGGTTGATTCAATTACTGCCAGTAGAACACGGGATGGTGCTCACTAAGCGAGTTCCGCAGCGACTGGAACAGTCCAGCGGACTGTTCCACAAAGCGAGGACTGCCGAGCGACTGAGCGTTGCTCCGCACTCCACAGCCTCGCATTGCTGTTACTCTTCCGCAGCGGGCTTTTCCCGTTTTGGCCCGCCCGTTGTGACCGTCACCATGGCCGGCCGCAGCACCTTCGCGCCCATCTTGTAGCCCTTTTGATACACATCGGCCACCGTTTCGTCGGGTACATCGGTGTTGGGAACAGTAGCGACCGCCTGAGCTTCCAACGCATCGTATGGCTCGCCGGCTGGATCGATCACCTGCACACCATCTTTCACCAGCACGTCAACGAACTTAGCATGCACAGCTTTCACACCATCGAGCAAATCGGCTTCGCCGTTGTTGGCAGCGAAATCGATGGTACGCTCGAAGTCATCAATGACAGGAATCAGTCCCATAACCAACTTCTCGGCAGCACGGGCCTTCTCAACCTCACGCTGCTCGTTCATGCGACGACGGTACGTGTCCCATTCGGCATGAAGTCGCATGAATTTGTCCTGCCACTCCTTCGCTTCAGCCTGTGCGGCTGCGATCAGTTCGTCGGAGCTTTGCTGGGCATCGGCCTGCTCGAGCACCTCTTCAGCCTCTCGAACCACGTCCGATTCGCCCTGTTCCTCGTCGTGCACTTCGTCTTGCTCGTTATCACAATCGGCTGCGGCCTCGGCCGACCCCGAAGGGTCGGCCGGCTCGACAGATGCGGCGTCCTCGGAGGAGGAGGTCGAGTCGCCGCCGTGGTCGACGTTTTCTGTGGCAGGCGACGCTACGTCCGCCATTGGCTCTTCTACGTCATCAATGGGAATCTGCCGCGCTGTAGCCCTTGCCTCACTGTCTCGCGTGGAGTTGTTCGGCTGCTGGGTCATGGCGCTTACTTCCCTTCCTTGTCATCGACTACTTCGTAGTCGGCTTCGATGGTGTCGTCGTTTTGAGCAGCACCCGCATCAGGTGCCTGGCCAGCTGCCTGCTCGGTGGAGTACACCACTTCGGCAAGCTTGTAGCCAGCCTGCTGCAGCTTCTCAGTGGCTGCCTTAATAGCCTCAGTGTCGGTACCCTCAAGCGCGGTGCGTGCCTCGGATATCGCTTGCTCAGCCTGGCTCTTCGCGTCAGCCGGAACCTTGTCGCCCAGCTCGGAGAGGGTCTGCTCGGTGGCGTTCACCAATGCGTCGGCATTGTTGCGCACCTCAACCTCTTCCTTGCGGCGCTTGTCTTCCTCGGCATGAGCCTCGGCGTCCTTCACCATGCGATCAACTTCGTCGTCGTTGAGCGCCGTGGAGCCCGAAATGGTGATCTGCTGCTGCTTGCCGGTGCCCAAATCCTTCGCCGACACATTCACGATACCGTTGGCGTCGATGTCGAACGTCACTTCGATCTGCGGAACGCCACGCCGTGCTGCCGGAATGCCGGTCAGCTGGAAGCGACCGAGCGTCTTATTGTCGTTGGCCATCTGACGCTCGCCTTGCAGTACGTGAATTTCAACGCTGGTCTGGTTATCGGCAGCAGTGGAGTAGATTTCGGTCTTGCGGGTGGGGATGGTGGTGTTGCGCTCGATCATGCGAGTCATAACGCCGCCCATGGTTTCAACACCCAGCGACAGCGGGGTAACATCCAGAAGCAGAATGTCCTTGAGATCACCAGACAGCACGCCGCCCTGCACGGCCGCACCCATGGCCACAACTTCGTCGGGGTTCACCGACATGTTCGGCGCCTTGCCCGTGATCTTCTTCACCAGCTCCTGCACGGCAGGCATACGAGTGGAGCCGCCGACCAGGATAACTTCATCGATGTTGCCCGCAGACAGGCCCGCATCGGACAACGCGCGCTCAACCGGCTTGCGGCAACGATCGAGCAGGTCCTTCGTGATACTTTCGAACTCCACGCGAGTAAGCGTGTAGTCAAGGTGCTGCGGAACGCCATCGATGGCGGTAATGAACGGCAGGTTGATGGTGGTCTGCGTGGTGGCGGACAGCTCCATCTTCGCCTTCTCGGCGGCTTCCTTCAAACGCTGCAGCGCCATCGGGTCCTGACGCAGGTCGGTGCCCTTGTCGGCCTTGAACTTGTCAGCCATCCAGTCGATGACGCGCTGATCCCAGTCGTCACCACCCAAGTGGTTGTCGCCAGCAGTGGAGGCCACCTCAAACACGCCGTCGCCCAGCTCCAGCACCGACACGTCGAACGTGCCGCCGCCCAGGTCGAACACGAGAATCTTCTCGTCCTTGTTTGTCTTGTCCAAGCCGTAGGCAAGTGCCGCTGCCGTAGGCTCGTTGATGATGCGCAGTACCTCGAGACCGGCGATCTTACCAGCATCCTTGGTGGCCTGGCGCTGAGCGTCGTTGAAGTACGCCGGCACGGTGATGACGGCCTGGGTGATGGTGGTGCCCAGTTGCTTCTCGGCATCGTTCTTCATCTTCTGCAGAACCATAGCGGAAATCTCTTCCGGCGTGTAATCCTTGCCGTCGATGTCAACAACCGCACGGCCACCGCTGCCCGACTTCACCTTGTAGCTGACGGTCTTCTGCTCTTCGGAGGTCTCGCTGAACGAACGGCCGATGAAACGCTTCACTGACGACACCGTATTGGTGGGGTTGGTAACCGCCTGGTTTTTTGCCTGCTTGCCAACCACACGCTCGCCGTCGGCGCGGAAGCCCTCAACCGACGGAGTGGTGCGATCGCCCTCGGCGTTCACCAGAATTTCGGGTTCGCTGCCCTCCATGACCGCCATGGCGGAGTTCGTCGTGCCCAAGTCGATGCCAAGAATCTTGCCCATTATTGTGTCCTTCCCTAAGAAGTTTATTACCTTGTTCGGCCGTGCAACGGGTGCGTTCTGTCGTTGCAACGAAATGCACTATAAAATCTTAGTGATGCAGTGTCAAGTTTTTTATCATAGCTTGTTGAAATTTTGTAATGTTGCCGTTATATGGCCACAAAAAACGGCTGCGCTCCGCCCGTGGCAGAAACGCAGCCGCTTTCAAAACGATTCAAACGACACAACGGTGCCGCGAACGTGATTCGCCTTAATCCTCCTGGATTTCGGGGATGGCGCCCATGGGGCACTCTTCGACGCAATCGCCGCAACCGATGCAGGAATCTTCGTTCACGACCTCAACAGTGCCGCCGGAAACTTCCAGAACGTCATTCGGACATGCGTCAACGCAAATACCGCAACCTACGCACTCATCGGCATCGATAATGGGACGGGGCATGGTGGCCTCCTTCTCGTCTTAGCTTCGCCCGGCACACAGCCGGATTCCTCTCAAAACTACTGGACGCAAGATACCATTATTGAAGGCGAATGCAAGAGAAATCGAGTGTTTTCCAGGGTTCGGCACAAAAGGTTAGTAGTAGCGGTAATAAGCGGCGCAAC
Organism: Adlercreutzia sp. ZJ138; assembly: GCF_011038935.1. Lineage (NCBI taxonomy): Bacteria > Bacillati > Actinomycetota > Coriobacteriia > Eggerthellales > Eggerthellaceae > Adlercreutzia > Adlercreutzia sp. ZJ138. The sequence goes on from NZ_JAAKEA010000014.1 coordinate 14,719, forward strand.
TACCCTCGCTGCTGACCATGCACGGACCCACAGGATTCTCGGGCGTACACGCCGTGCGGAACAGCGGGCACTCGTTTGGAGCCATGCGAGCGCGCAGCACATCCCCACACCGGCAACCCTTGGGATCGCGCGTTGGCTCGATTGCGGGATCGAACTTACGCACAGCGTCGAAGCACGCGTAACGATTGCGAATGCGGTAGCCCGACCCAGGAATGGAGCCTAAGCCGCGCCACGTGGTCTCGCAGGTTTCAAACACTTCTTCGATGGCAGCGAGCGCCACTGGGTTACCCTGCGGTTGCACGCCACGCGCGTAAGCTATCTCAATATCGGCGCGCCCCTCGTGCAGCTGACGCATAATCATGGCAATGCCCTGCAGCACGTCGACCGGCTCAAACCCTGTAATGACGCCGGGGATGCCGTAACGCTCAGCGAGGAATCGGTATGGGTCGGCCCCGATGATGGTGCTCACATGCCCTGGCAAGATAAGCGCATCAACCTGCAGCTGCGGGTCGTTGACAATGGCCTCCAACGCGCCGGGCATGTTCTTGTGAGCACCAAACACGCTGAAGTTGCGAAGTCCCAGCGCGTCGGCACGCTTGATAGCCATTGCTACAAGCGGCGTAGTAGTTTCGAACCCCACACCCACAAACACGACCTCACGACTCGGGTCGTCTTGAGCGAGACGCAACGCGTCAAGCGGGCTGTACACGATACGCACGTTTGCGCCCGAAGCTTGCTCGGCAAGCAGGCTCGAGGTGCTTCCCGGCACACGCGTCATATCGCCGAACGTGGCGATAGTGACGTTCGGCGTGCGAGCGAGCGCAATAACGGTGTCGATATCGCGGTTCGACGTGACACATACCGGACAACCCGGGCCTGAGGCCAAGCGTGTGCCTTTTGGCATAAGGTTGCGAATGCCGTTTCGAGCAATGGCTACAGTGTGTGTGCCGCACACTTCCATAAGGGTTGCGCCACATGCAGGCGCCAACTTGTCGATTGACTCGATGAGACCTTTCGCCAACCCTGGGTCTTTGAACGCCTCGAGTTCATCCTGAAACGTGTCAGAGGACGCTTTGTGCAATGCCGCCATCACAGCCCCTCCGCATCGACTAAGCCAGGGAATTGCCGAATGAGCTCGAGAGTGTCTAAAGCAAACGTTTCATCCACCACCTCGATAGCGAATCCGGCGTGAACGAGCACGTAGTCGCCTGTGGTCGCCTGCGGTGTTAGATCGAGCGAAATATCACGGGTAACACCCATGATGTCAACAGTAGCCAGGTTGTCGGCCTTCAACTCAACCACATGGGCGGGAATTGCCAAGCACATGTGAGGTTCCTTCTTTCATTTGCGGTAAGCGGGCGCAACGCTTGAAAATGCGTGCGTGCTTAGTGTTCTTTCGCGTTCAATGCTACCACAGCCTGCCCAAACGAAACGCACCCGTCGTTAGGCGGTAGATCGCGGTTGATGGCAACCGAGAAACCGGCCTGTTCAAGTTGTTCCAAAGCATGCTCAACTACGTAGCGATTCATGAACACGCCACCTGTTAGCGCCACCGTCTCGATGCCGTACACCGCGCGGCAAAGCTGCGCCACATCCACGATGGCATCCACAAATGCGTCGTGGAACCGTTGAGCAATAACGCCAACGGGAACGCCCGCCACAACGTCATCGAGTAGCGCTCGAAACGCTGGCTCAGGGTCGAGCAGCAACACCGAGGTGTCCTGTGCCGTGCTGTTCGATGATGCAACATTTTTCACAATGGTTATGGTTCCGGCGTTTCTGGTTCCGTCGGTCTGCCGACCGACGGAACTTGCCGACGCTGCGGTCGTGCAAGGTGCGCCATCTTGCACGACCTCGCTGACTGGTGTGGACCTGTGAGATTCGTTGCATTCCCGTTCGTATTCGTGTAGGGCAGCTTCCAGAAGGATTGCGGGTTCTCCTTCGTAGGTTGGCTCGGTACAAATTCCCAGAAGCGCACTTGCGGCGTCGAATAGGCGACCCACCGACGAGGTGAGTGGCGTATTGATGCCGGCGTCGATCATCTGCGCGCACACATCCGCTTGCTCGCCCAGCTGCTCGATCGCGCGCGCAGCACCCGGATGATCAAGCAGGTCAAACGCCCATAACACGCCGTATGCCATACGCAAGGGGTGGCGCACGGCCGCAGCACCGCCCGGCATAGGCACGTAGGCGAAGTTCGCGAAACGCTCGAAGGCGACCATATTAGCCACAAGCACTTCGCCACCCCAAATGCGCCCGTCTGCACCATAACCCGTACCGTCAAAGGCGATGCCGCACACAGCGTCGCGAATGCCATGCTCGCCTACAACCGACGCGATGTGCGCATGGTGGTGCTGCACCCGCACGATGCGTGTGCCAGGTTCTTGATCGGCTGCCCACTTTGACGACAGGTACTCAGGATGCAAATCGCACACCACCAGCGTAGGTTCCATGCGGAATAGCTGCTCGAAGCGCGCCTTCGCCGCAAGCCACGCATCGTAGGTTTCGACGTGTTCTAAGTCGCCGATGTGCTGTGACACGAACGCTTCCGCCTCGCGCTCACCATGCGTCGCCAGACGAGCCAGCGCGAACGTGCATTTCTGCTCGGGGCCCGTAGCGAACACAACAGATCCCTCCACGTGCGTTAACGAGGCGCAGGATGCGACATCTGCACAATTGGAAGCATCAGGCATGCGTTTGTCAGCAAAGCCTGTCTCTTCCGATGAACCGCCACAACACGCGCTGTCAACAGGACACACAATTGGCACGGGCGCGTAACCGCGAGCACGGCGAATCATCTGAATAGCCGTACCCGCGCTGCCCGCACGAATGACGCGCACCACTGAATCGTCAAAGCGCGTGCGAATGGCACGATTGTTTCCCAACACTGCATCAGCGATGCCCAGCAGACGATCGTAGGCATCAGTGTCGTCGATGACAATGGGTTCGTCGTGAATGTTTCCCGACGTCATTACCAACATAGGAGGGTTTTTCGCAACTTGCACTGGCGAAGCAGCACCGCCGACATACCCAACAGCCTTAGCACCCGCTGCGCCGCCAGCGCACCCGGCAGCAACCTGCTCGCAGAAATCGTGCAGCAGCAAATGCTGCACCGGCGTACACGGCAGCATCACGCCCAGTTCGGGAAGATCGCCAATAAGCCCCGGCACAAACGCAGCGTCCGGCAAACGCTTCAACAAAACAATAGGTCGCGCCGCACTTTCCATCACTTTGGCTTCCTCGGCGCTCACCTGGCACACCTGACGAACCGCCTGCACGTCGCGCATCATCACCGCAAACGCCTTGCCCTCACGCCGCTTGCGCTGGCGTAGCTGGGCGACCGCCTGCACGTTGTTCGCGTCACACACCAGATGAAAGCCTCCAAGCCCCTTTACCGCCACAATGCCGCCTGACGCAAGAAGCCGCGCTGCTCGAGCAAAGATGGCGTCGCTCTTCTCGCGACCACGCCCCCAAACAACGCGAACGTTCCCATCGCACGCGCGTTCGGCGTCGGCGCAGCTCCTATCGCAAACGCGTTCGACGTCGCTTTCAGAAAAGGGGATACCACCCGACACTGCATCCAACGCAACGTCGCCACAGGTCGCATCGCACATGCCTTCGATGACGGCGCAGTTCGAACTCTGCCACGCAAACGAAACACACGGTCCACAATCGAAACACGCATCGGGCTGCGCATGAAAACGGCGGTTCAATGGGTCGGCGTATTCGTGCGCGCACGGCCCGCACATGGGAAACACGCCCATCGACGTCTTCTCGCGATCGTACGGCAAACCGTCGATAATAGTGAATCGGGGCCCGCAGTTTGTGCAGTTAATAAACGGATAGCGGTAACGACGATCGGCAGGGTTAAACAGCTCAGATACGCAATCGTTGCACGTAGCCAGGTCGGGTGACACGAGCGTTGTCTCCTGCGTTTTTGCCTCGTCAGAGAAACGAATCTCGAACGTTTCGAAATCCTGCAGCGGAACCTCTTTCAGATCCACTTCCTCAACGTGTGCCGCCGCGGGTGGGTTCTCGTGCAATTCACACACGAATTCATCGAGCAGCTTCCCTTCCCCTTCCGCATGGATAAACACGCCATCCACTGCATTCAGTACCCATCCGTTGATCAGGTATCGTTTTGCCAAACGATAAACGAAGGGGCGGAAACCCACCCCTTGTACGATTCCTTTAACCTGAATGTCGAGCGCTTCGACCATAAGCCGCCTTTCGCTTCCAATCTGGTTTCTCATGCGTGCGGCGCGTGTGCCACAGCCACGCAGCCAGCCTATCGTTCTTGCAGCACGTCTTCCACAATGCTTGCCAGCAGACGCAGTGTTACGCCAGCATTGTCGGGAAGATGCAGGTGCACTACACGCCTGCCGCGCGCGGACAGCGTTGCCATGTCGCCTAACGCCTGCGCCTTCGCAAGGGCTCCCAAGCTGTCAGCTTCTTGACTGAGCGGGATATCATCGGGCTCGTCGGCCGACAAGATGAGGAACACACCGCAGTTCGGACCTCCTTTTTGCAGCTGCCCCGTGGAATGCAAGTAACGAGGACCTACCTCCAAGCACGACACTACGCCCTTCGCGCGGGCAACGCCATGACGGATGACCTCAAGCGCTTCACGACGACCTTCGCCCGTGAAGGGTAAAAACGCATTGATGGCGAAGAAATCGCCTGGCTTGATGCTGTCAAACAACGCTTTCAGCGCACCGCGCACGTCGGCTTGCCCTGCGAAGCACGGTGCCATGCGAACCTCTATTTGACCAAGCGGCACGTCGCCGTAAAAGCTCTGTGTGAAATCGGGATCGGGCTGGCCGTCGCGCAGGATATCCAGCACCACTGCTTTTGCCGATGCCACGTCGGGCTGATCGAACGGGCACACCCGCATCAGGTAGCCGCACATGGCCACAGCGTACTCCCACATGATGAAGTGCTCGGCGAGCTGCTCAACTGCATCAATCTGGTAATCCATGCGCGGGATGTCCGGCGACAGACACTCCAAGCTGCGGCGGAAGTCCCGTGTTTCGTCTGGCAGATCAGCTTTCGTCTCATACGTGACAACACCGCGATCGCCCGAGTCGGACGCCAGCAGCAGCGGATCAACCTCGATACTGGGAAGGATTCCCTTGCCTTCCTTGCCAACACTTTCGGCCACCAACTGTTCAATCCACAGCCCCAGCACCCGGCCGCGTGGCGGTGTGACGAACGAAAACTTGTTGCGCCCTGCCTCGTACCCTTCGTATAAAAACGCCGCCAGAGCGATAGCGGGGTTGTCAGCCACATCGGCGCTGCATCGCGCCTCGGCGGCGCGAGCATATTCCATAAACCGCTGCAGGTCGATGCCGACCAAGGCGGCTGGCAGCAACCCAAACACCGACAACGCCGAGAATCGGCCACCTACTGTAGGCTCTCCGGAAAACACGGCGAGCCAACCTTCGTCATGCGCAAGTTGTTCGAGTTTCGAACCCGGATCGGTAATGGCAACCAAGCGTTTCACCAGGTCGGCGTCGCTGATACGGTTGGCAAGCTGAGCGCGCACGGCGCGCAAGGCCAGGCGCGGTTCGATAGTGCCGCCGCTTTTCGATGACACAATGAACAGCGACGTGGCCGGATCAAGCTCCGACAGGATTTCACGTATACGCACGGGGGAATCGGAATCGAGTGTTTTGAACGCCACGTCCGACGAATCGGGCTTGTTGTACTTCGTGATGGTCATCGGCGCTTGGGTGGAGCCACCTTGCCCAATGAGCACCACGGTTTTCAATCCGCGTGCCCGCTCGGCATCGGCAAACGCCTGAATGCGGTCGATCGGGCAGGGCGGGTTCGTTGCCAAATCGGCCCATCCCATGAAATTGCGTGCGCACGAACACGCTTCTTCGGAGAAATCGTACAGCGAGGCGTCCTTGGCATGCAGGCGCGACGCAACACGATCTTCCACCAGCTGTTTTGCCGACGTGTACAACTTGCTCGCATCGATGGTTTGCATGATGTCTTCTTTCCTTCAGGATGGCCGGCTTACCGCCGACGTATCACTGATCACTGTGCGTACGACAGCTGCTTGCCGTTGCTTACCCCTGCGAGAACCGAACACAGCGCCTCGCGCGTTTCGTGCGCGACGCTGCCACCGGCGCAGGCGGCTTTACAGTCCCAACGCTTTTTTCAGCGCAGTCACGCGGCGGCGCGACACCGGAATCTGCTCGTCAACGCCATTCAGTGTAAGCAGCAGCGTGCCACCCGACACCGGCTCGACCTCTTCGACCATGGAAAGGTTCACCAGATAGCCGCGGTGCACGCGGAAGAACCCGTGTCCGTCGAGACGCTTTTCCAGTTGGGCTAAGCTGACCGTGGAGAAGAACCGATCGGTATCGGTTTGCAGATAGGCGTAATCGTCGCGCGCCATGACAAAGCGAATCTTGTCGATGCTGATGAGAATCTTCTTGCCCGCTTTCTCAACGGGAATGCGCTCCGATTTCTGGCTCTTCAGATGCAGCGCCACATGCTCGCGTACGCGAGAGATCGCTTGGGCCAGTCGGTCGGTTTCCACCGGCTTCACCAGATAGTCGATCGCGTTTACCTTGAAAGCGTCCAGCGCAAATTCGCTGTACGCCGTAACAAACACGACCGCCGGGGGAAACTTCAGGCGCATGAGGGCGTCGGCCAGCTGCAAACCAGTGGCCTCGGGCATGTTCACATCGAGGAACATGACGTCGCACGGATACTCTTTTAGCTTCTCGATGGCGTCGCGGACATTCGCAGCCTCGGCAACCACCTCAACTTGTCCCACCTCGTCAAGCAGGAAGCGCAGCTCAGAGCGCGCAGGAGCCTCGTCATCAACAATGATCGCCTTTAGCACGGTCCCCCACCTTTCTCACACGTGAAACCATTGCTGTAACAGAAGAGTCTAACACAGACCACCGCTTTCCACGCACCCGCGCGCAAAGCGACAAAAGGAAAACGCCCACTCTGACTCTTTCTCAAATGCCACATGCACGCTACCATAAGTATGCATGACGGCAGAACTTCCGTGCCTCACACTTAGCTAGGGCGGACCGATTGTTTATTGAGGGCCTTAGATGGGTTGATGTTGCGAATGAGACTCGGATTCTCAAAAAGAGCCGTGCAGATCAAATCTTCGCGGTTGAGACGCTTATTCGCGCGTCCCAGCGCGTTCTCGTAGAAGGCCACCAGAAACGATTCATCGGGAAAAATGCCGGCTGCCACATTGCGGTACATAGCGCGCACAAGGGCGTCGCGAAAATAGCGGGCGTTGCTTGCGAAGGGCTCGTTTGACACGTTGAACCCCAGGTGATTAAGGTAGAGTTCCGAGAACACCGCTACTGTGCGAGTATTTCCCTCAAAGAAGGGATGAATCTGCCAGAGAAACGCTAGGAAGTGACAGAAGTCAGCAAGCTCGTCGCCCTCTAAGGAAGTATAGAGCTTTCCTTGCTCTGTGGTAAAGGCTCCTTTGAGTGCCATGTCGTAAGCCAGCGGATCGGCATACAGCACGCTGTCGCCATTCAGGATATCCTCCTGCTTCACCATGCGCTCGGACTTGAACTCACCAGGGTGGTACACCTTAACATCGAGGTCTTGAAACAGATAGCGATGCACTTTTACCAGCATCTCCGGCACAAGATAGAAAGGCGCCGCCGCCAAAAGCTCGGCAATGCGCTGAGCCACCAGGTCGGCCTCACGCGTGTCGGCATGGGCATCGTTGCGGGCGGTATCACCGTGATACACACGCACGAGCTGCCCCGTTTCCTCTAAAGTGCGCCCACCGTTCACGTAGTCGGCCGCCATCTTCTGCACATAAGGGGAAACCTCCAGGCCGTCAACGCGCTGCAATCCGATAGCTACGGCCCAGTAATGACGCCGCGCAGCCATAGACTCGTGCGAACGCGCCGGCTCATATGCGAAGTTGTCCAAGCCCTCAGCTGTCAAAAGCCCATCGCCTCTCTTAGGAACCCAACGGGTTCACCTTATCACGAAACGCCTTCGATCTCGGATGGTTTTCGAGAACGCGAACGCTCCTCCGTCCCCCGTTCACGTCCGTCCCCTGTTCACGCCCTCTCGTAGCTTATGCCGTAACGAGATGCAGGGGAATGAGATAGAGGCCAATGTAGCGATACGCGATGCGACGCGAAACCGACGCACGCTCCCAATTGCCAGCTTCGAGCTTTTCCAGCAGGCTTTCCACGATACTTACCTCAAATTCACCGAGCGGAATTTGCCCATAGCGCTCGCGTTCCATAAGCGAAAGCGCACGATCACATTCGAAAGCGTGCACCTCGGGGTGAGCCTTCGCGAGCGCGCCAACACACGAGTGCGGATCGAGCTCATTCACATGCACACCCGCATCACTGATAAGATCGCGCAACCGCCCATACAACAGCACCGAACCCTCGCCGCATGCAACTGCACGGCGCAGGCGGCGCGAGCGCCACCCCAAACGAACAAGCCGCTGTAGCTCAGCCGCACCCATAATGATGAACGCCATCAGCATAAACAACAGCGCCAAACCAAGCCATGCGAAGGGGCGCAGCTCTTCGGGCAACATGTCGGTCCAATCCGGCGTTTCTGCAACCGTTCCCACATTTGAATCGTCGCTTGCGCCGCCTGCAACCTCACGCGCTATTTCGACAACTTCGTCAGCCGCATACACGCGATCGTAGAAGCCCGGCGTCACCTCAACCGGCATCCAGCCGGCACCGTCAACGTATACCTCAACCCATGCATGCGCGTTGCTTTCATTGAGCGTGCATGAGCTTTCGCCCGCTTCTCGCATGTGCTCGAACGTTTCTTCATCAAGCAGGTAGCCTTCCACATAACGAGCTGGCACGCCCACCTGGCGAAATGCAAGCACCGCCGCACTCGCAAACGCAGCCGAGTTGCCTTCGCGGGCATCCTCCAAAAACCACGCTACGTAATCGTTTGAGACGGTGCCGGTGCCTGCAGCGGCTACGGCGCCCTCAGCATTTGCAGCGTTTGCGGTGTTCGCGGCGCCCTCATTCGCTATCCCGGTCGGCGAATTGCTGCCGACGCCCGCTTCAGCGCTTGCGGCATGCGCACCTTCGAACCGCACGCCCTGCGCGTTGTAATCGCAGCTTACATCGAGCAACGTACGAATGCGCGTAACCGTGGAATACAACGTGCTTTCATCGACATTCCACGTGTCATCCTCGAAGAAGAACCGCTCGATTACCGTCGCAGTGTCGCTGGGAACGTCGAGATATCGGTCGTACACGAAGGAACGGTACGCCAACTCGCTTCGCAGGAAGTTTCGCTCGCGGGCAGACAAGTCTTCGCCGTTTGCATCGCCTTGATCTACAGCAACGCCCGCATCGGGGCCCGTTTCCGAACCAAGTGAGGCCGCCTGCTCGTACACCCAATCGCCCGGAACCATCGTTTCGGCCATTGGCGCCCCTGTAACCACATCAAACGTGCTGCTTTCGTTGCCGCGCACTTCTCCGTTAGTGCGATACAGATCGAGCAACGATTCCGCACCGTCCGATGTCGCAGCGGCCGGAGCGTATGCGTAGCGACGATAGGCCCCCGGCGCATCAACTGTTACCGACAGCGTTTCGGTAGCATTGCCGTTTTCCTCGTCGTCAAGCGAGCGATACGCCGAATATTGGGAAAGTGTGTTGAACCCTTCGGCATCAAGCCACGTGAACAAGCCCGTCCATTCGCCTTCATACTGGTCGGGTTTCATGCGGTTAAATGCGTCCCCCGTGTATTCAACCCCTGCAAACCCGCGAAGGTACAGCGGCGCGGCGTTACTTGCGGCCTCTTCATCGGCAAACGTCACCCGAAGACGATCGGTTTCCCCTTCTTCAGGAACCGCACTCATCCGATGTGCACTCGCAAGATCGCCCTGAGGCAACGTGTCCGACCCAAAGCGGAACTCATCGACGGTAGCCAGCGCATTGCCTTTTGCATCGCGCAGCTGGGTGTTTCCCTCGTATCCCGCGCATGCAAGCAACGACACTCCCACAATAACAGCAAGCGTCACGGCAAATGCGGGAACAGCACGCAGCGAAGCGGCGTCACGTCGGGCATAGCAGCTTCCCAACAGCGCACCACCAAGAAGCAAGCACGCAAACGAAGCGGGAAGTATCGTCTGGAAGAACAGGCCGCACACGATGAAGGTAATCGGAATAAGCCGTGCTGCGATCATAGACCGACTCAAACATATGGCATGCACTACCAAGCCAACCACAAGCCCCGTGAACAGCGCAAACATAAGAGCAGCACCATCGGATGGGGCCGACACTGCAAAATGAAGCACGTAGCCGTCGAACTGGGCATTCCACGCATCAATGAACGTGTTCGTCACATTGGCAGCCGTTGCGCGCAGGGGGGCAACTCCTACAACAAGCATTGCTGCCAACGCAGCCATCACAAGCCCTAGCGCTATGCCGTAAGCTGCACGCGAAGAATATCGCGTCGCAGCCAACAGAGCAGTTGAGAGCGCTGCTGCCACAGCACCGCATGCGACGATGGCTACAGGCCACGGCGCCACCAGCACGGCAAGCGCCATACCTGCAGCAAGTAACATAGCAGCAACCGTCTCAAACCCGCGCACGCGGCGAGGGGAAGTAGCGGCGCTGCGAGACTCGTTAAAGCGAGATGCGATGCCCATGATCGGCCAACCCCCTCGCCTGGAATGTGAACAACGCATAGCGCTCGCTGACCGACCCCGAAGCCGCTCCCTCTTCGTCGGCAGAAATAACCACAACGGTCAAATCGACCGTCTGCGCAAGGGTAGCCCATGCGGCCTCGTCGTAGAAGCACGTCACCAAAACAACCTTCGTAAAACGATCGGCAAGCGACGCATCCGCTAACACCTGCGACACCTCATGCGCCGAAGGCGTTAAGGGTGTTGCCAGTAACGCATCGGCAAATGCGGCGCGAGATGCTTCGTCATCAACCATATGAAAGCTGGCCTGCTGCTCATACATAACCCCCGCGTCGTGAAACACGCCCACACGCAACAGAGCCGCAGACAGCGACAACACCATGGAGGCAACGCCATTACACACGTCATCAGACGCTTCCTTGCAGCCGCATGACAGCAGCGCCACTTCGTAATCGGCAGGCCGCGAAAACTGTCGCGCGATCAACGAATCAAACTTACTCGACAGCTTCCAGTGAACACTGGCCATAGAGTCGCCGGGAACATATTCGCGCACATCGAATACCTCACCTACATCGTGCCCGCTCTTCGAGTTGTCGAACGAATCGCCAAACATGTGAGCCTGAGGCGTTTGCGAAAGCAGAACCTCAGTTTGCAGCTGAGCGGGACGCAGCACACTCTCATAGTTCGCATCAAGCGAAAGGCGCGCGCAGAACAACCGGAGCGGATCAACCAAACGCACCGAATCTGTCGAAATGAGCACACGCCCATAGCGCTGTTCAAGCACGGGCAAATCACAGGTGCGGCACCGTGTGCTCAACGCCGCTTCGACGGTGTGGTCTTCCACCGTAGCAAACACGCTGTTCTCAACGCGCACGGAAAGCATCGCAACAGCAAGACAGAACGGCAGCCCACGAACAAGACGAAGGCGAACAGCGCAATGTTCGCCCAACTGATAGGACGGTTCAACATCAAGCGTCACGCGGGTAAGTGCCGCAGCAAGCCGCACCTGTGCGAACAAAACCACCGGCACAGCAACCGACACCAGCAGAAATGCAAGTGACAAGGCGCTGTTCGCCCAGAAATGCAGCACTGCGGCTATCAGGATGAAAGATGCGGATGCGATGCGGCTTTTCAGCATAATGAAATGTTCGCGCTCCTCGCGTTTCGTGCGGCGTGACGCGCCCGCTACCAGCGCACCGCGGAACCAAGCGTGGGTGCGGGCACGACAGCAATCACTTCGTCAAGCACATCAGAGGCACTCACGCCATCAATACGCGCTTGCGGGCGCATAGTCATACGGTGTGCGCACACATCTTTGAATACGGAAAGCACGTCTTCAGGCGTTACATAGTCGCGGTCAGATAGCACAGCCGAAGCACGCGACATGCGCACGAGTGTTAGCACGCCGCGCGGGCTTACACCTAGCTGCACCAGCGGCATGGTGCGCGTTGTTTCGCACAGACGCACCATGTAGTCCATAATCTCGCGCGACACACGAATCGTGGTCAGATAGTGCTGAATCATGAATAGGTCGTCGCGCGTTGCCACCTCGTGCACGTCATCGAGCGGAGTTGTTTGCAGCTGATCTTCGATCATGCGAATTTGCATATCGTGACTCGGATACCCAATGGAAAGCTGAATCATGAAGCGGTCGAGCTGCGAGTCGGGCAGCGGCTGCGTACCTGCCGAGCCCATGGGGTTTTGCGTAGCAATAACGATGAAGGGCTTCGGAATGTGATGCGTAACACCATCCACGGTAACGCACTGTTCCTCCATCACCTCAAGCAACGCCGCCTGCGTCTTTGCCGAAGTACGGTTGATCTCGTCTGCGAGCAGCATGTTGCAACCGACCGCGCCCATTTTGAACTCGAATGCGCCGGTTTGTTTGTTGTACATGCTGAAGCCCGTAATGTCAGACGGCATGGTGTCGGGCGTGAATTGCACACGACGGAAATCGAGCCCCAACGCGCGTGAGAACGCCAGCGCCAATGTGGTCTTACCCACACCCGGCGTGTCCTCGAGCAACACGTGTCCGCCTGCGTAAATGGCCATGAGCACCTTGCGGATCACGTCATCTTTGCCCACGATGGCCTTGCTCACCTCGCGGATGATCTGCTCGCTCTTTTTGATGATCATGCGGTTTCCCCCTTGGAGCTTGTTGCGCCATCCGAATCGTTCACAGTATTGATGCCGTTTGCGCCGACTACCGCAGCAGCGGCGCCACCACCAGCACCTTCAGCACCGGCACCGACAGCACCCTCAGTGGAGCCAGTCGCAGTGCCAGTACCACCAGCACCCCTGGTGGCGTCCGCCGCACCATTTCCTGTGCCAGCGGCAGTGCCGTCAGAAGCAGTAGCGCCACCAGTACCGGCAGTATCATTGGATCCGTCATCGGCACCTTCAGCACCAGCTTGTGCGACATCTTTGGCGTCCGCGGTATCCGCGGCGCTTTCCGAAGCGACAGCAGCTTCTGCAGCTTCTGCTGCTTCTGCTGCGTCAGTAACGCTTGCGGATGTCTCTTGTCCGGGCTGCTCGAGCACAAAACCGTCACGCATGTTTGCGAATGCACCCTCCCCCATTTCGGGGTTCGACTGAAGCTTCACTTTCGACAAGCCAATACAACCATCAAACGCATGCGAACCAATAAATTTCAGCGTAGGTGCAAGCGTCATGGTGTCTAGACGCGGATTGCCAGAGCCTTTTTGCGTATGAGTAATAGCACCCTTGAACGCATTCGCACCAATGTATTCCAGGTTCGTGTACTTCTCTAGTGACCACGCGCCGGCTCCTTTCTCATTCGGACCCGTTAGCTCCAGTGAGATACATCCCTCAAACGCACTTTCACCGATAGTCTTTAACCCAGCAAACGCCGCATCTGTACCACCCGTACGCCACAGCCTCGAACAGCCCTTGAAGCAGTCTTTTGGAATTTCTTCAAGTCCGCTGTAGATACTTGCCGTCAAAAGATTGTCGCAGTTTGCAAAACATGCCTCACCGAGCGTTGTTACATTAGGCGGAATGGTCGAGCCCGTAAGGTTGTCACAGTTGTAGAACGCTTGAGCGCCGATGGATTCCAACGCCGTGTACTTCGACGAAAGCGGAAACTTGCTCAACCCCACATCCATAAACGCACGATCACCAATAACTCGTAACTTGTTTCGGAATGTTGCCGTTACGCCGATCTGACTCAGGCTCGTGCAATCACGGAATGCTTCCTCTTCAATCGTATCAACAGCAACATAGAAGTGCACGGTATTCAGGGATGCACAGCCCGCGAACGCACGTGGTCCGATGCTCGTTACATGGTCTTTCGCAGACGACCCGCCCACGCGCACCGTTTTGAGGTTTTCACAGCCAGCAAACACGCTGTCGCCCCATGAATCTATGGTTCCATTAAGTTGGACATCCTTCAGACCAGAGCAACCCGCGAACGCACGGTCACCCAACGAAATGGACGCGCCGAACTCATATTGGATTCTCTCGATCTTGTCGCAACCTTCAAATGCCTCAGGTGCAATAGCTTCTACGCTATCGGCGATCATCACCGTGCCGGACACATTCGGCATGGCGTCGGTTATAATCCAACCATCTTCGCTTGCCTGATATGTGATGCCGCGCAGTTTCTCCACGTTGTCACTACGTACCTCCAACACCGAAAGTGCATAGCCATCTCCATACTCAGGATCGAGCACAGCGCTATATTTCTCCAGGTAACCTGCGTATGATTGCTCATTTGGAACCCAAATAGACAGATACTCGGGCGGATTGGAGCCAAGCACCGACGTACCGAGAATCGTGGGGTTTTCGGCAGCAAGCTCGATAATGGACAATTCAGGACAGTCCGCAAAACACCGTTCGGAAACTTCAGTCAGCGCGACTGGCATTGTAATGCGCAGAAGGCCTGAACAGCCCTCGAACGCACGATTACCTAAATACGACAGGTTCGGATAGCCAGAAAGATCAAGACGCTCAAGCGCAACGCATCGAGAAAACGCGCAAGCACCTATCACCTCAAGCGCCTTTTTCTGGCTTTCACTCACGTCGAGATGAGCCAAGCTCACGCACCCGTAAAAGCAATAGCGTCCGATAGTCTCTAACGACCCTGTCGCGTGCAACGTATCGAGCGCCACGCAATCGCGGAATGCCTCTTCGCCAAGCTCAGTCAGAGACGCAGGCAGCACAGCTTCTTTCAATGAGGGACATCCCATAAATGCCTGAACGCCCACATGCTCGAGCGCGGGCAATTCGAGCTTACGGTTCTTATCGTAACCAAACGACAAACAATAAGCGAACGCTCTGTCTCCTATCCATGTAAGCTCATCAAGATCAAGCGCATCCTCGTAGACAGTCTTACCATCAGACGAGAACCGTTTTACTGCACCTTTGAGAACCCCTAGGCTCTCGCAATGGTAGAAACACTCGTCACCCACAGACATCACGCTCGGCGCGTCAATATAAGCCAACGCCGTGCAGTGCGAGAACGTGCGTGCGTCGAGCGCGGTCAAACCATGCGCTGTAAAGCTCGAAAGAGACGAACAATTGACAAACGCTCCGCTTCCCAGCTTCAAAACGGAATCAGGTAACGAGACAGCTTTCAGCGCCGTGCAGTCAGCAAACACTTCCTCACCAATAGAAGCAAGGGCACTAAACTCAGAGAAGTCAGCTTGCTCAGCCGTGAGACAATTCGCAAAACAGCGGGCACCCACGGAAACAAGCGTCTCAGGCGTCTCAAACCTAACAACGTCGTCAAGCGACGAGCATCCCTTGAATGCTTCGTCGCCTAAATGCATCGTATTTGCGCGCACCGTCACGTTTGTAGTATCGGTGGGAACATTGACCAGTGTGAGTACATCACCCGGCTCCACAGCGTAAACCAATCCGGTTTGAGAATCGTAATCGTACGCTACCCCATTACCCGACTGACAAAGCACAGCATCCCCGACGCTGGGAAGCTCCCGCAGCGCACTGTCAATGACAACTGTCTCAAGATTCTCGCAGCCCGCGAAAGCATCAGCGGCCACAGTTTTTACTAACGAAGGCAGATGTACGATTTCAAGAGAGTCGCACCCCGAAAAAGCACCAGAGGTAACTTCCACCGTACGCTCATCAGGTTCAAAGAACGTCTGACCAACGTCCTGCACCTCGACAAGCCGCAGCTCCGAAGCATCGGCATCGAGCGTCTGGTACAGCGCGTTATTGATGCGCAAGAACTTACTTTCAAACGGCTTGAGCAACTTGCTCGCAGCATCGCGCCCAAGTACATCGCTCCAAGCGTCTAAATACTCGTCGTAGAGAGCATCCGGAACAAAAACTGTAACGTCAGGGATTTCTTCACCGCCAAACGCGTCTGCGTCGACAGAAACCACCTTGGATCCCGGCAACACAACACGACTCACTCCACCTAAACCAGCAAGACTACCCTGTCGCAGCTCTCTCATGCTTTCAGGAGCCACCACTTCACGCAAATCAGACGCCGTGGCAAATGCGCCAGCACCGATGGCGGTTATGCCATCAGGTATAAAAAAGCTCTTCTGAGACTCAAACGGCACACCTGCAAGCACAGTGGGCTCATCCGACAAAACGACAACGCCTCGATTCTTGTCATAAACATACGTACCCGGCTTGACGCCGCCCTGATCTGCTGTATCACGCACGCCAACCCACAAACCATCAGCACCGCCAAGGGATTCCACCCACCGCTTACACAACGCGTCATATTCCGAGGCCGCAACGAATATATCACCCACATAACCCGACTGAGCCACACCTGCAACAGGTGAATCTCCCTCAAAGCTCAGCGAGCCAATACGAGAACTCTCGAGGCAACCTTCTTCAAACGTGGTTACATTTGAAGGAACAATAACCTCGTCCATGTCGCATTTCACGAAGGCATCAGATGCCACCGTTGTCACGTCCACGTACCAGGATCCGTCTCCTCTATTCATGTCCTCATGTGCAGGCGGCACGTAGAGCAGATGTGTACCATCAGCGCTGTACAGCACACCGTACAGCGCACCGTACGTTTGGGTATTACCCGAAACTCTGATAGATTCGAGCTTAGGAAGGCACCGGGCAATGCTTTCGAAATCGATATCCAGCACGCTTTCGGGTATAACTAAGCTCGTTGCGCTCTCATTCACCTGTTCAAGCGCTATCTTGGTAACACCAGCGGGCACTCTGACTTCCGTATTTTTGCCGCTGTAGCCTACAAGAACCTGGTCCCCCAGAAAGCCGTTGTCTTCGGTACCCTCCACACGAACAACCTTATAGTCGGCAGGAACCGGCTCGACCACAGCAACAAGGCTATGCGTTGTTGACTGACCATCAACCGCATTGTAAACGTAGATAAGCGGAGGATCATCCCTTTTGTCGAGCTCACGAAAACCCGCAACTAGGGAGGTCAGACGCTCATCGGGCGCCGCATCGAGCTGATCGAGGAACTTCACGGCTTGGTAACTAGAGGTTCCCAACGTAGTAAAGGCATTTTCCACGTCCGCACTGCCCAAAACCGTAATCATGAATCGCTGAGCGTCAGAGAAGTCCGTAAAGAAGCCACCCACAACATCGTGCGGAACGGCCTCGCTCTGAATTATCTTAGCGGCATGAGTCATCGACTCATTCAAGAGACCCGGCTCATCAGGTGGGAACTTGGGGGCGTATTCTTTAATCATGTCACCCTGCTTAACCTCAGCGCAAAAGGCAACGTCGAGACGCTTACCCATGACCGTGAACGGCTGAGCTACGCTGATCCCTTCGAAGGAAAAGGTCACGTCGTGCTGCCCCGCATCCCATGTGGGTGACAGAAATGCCGTGTAACCACCGTCGCCGTAAGGAAGCTCGACTTTGTGCTGGGTTCCATCGGGCCGACGATAAACTGCTTCAACCTTGACGCCATCCGAGTTGTAACTTTCTCCCTTGGCAAACGACCAGGGCTGCGGCACCGTTACCTCAATATCTACCAACGTGCCATGCTCCGGATCCACGTAAGCGGGTCTGTCAGGGAGCTGACCCGCTTGATAGTCGGTTATCGGGGGCGCGCTTGGGCCGCCGGGATTGCCACCTTCGCCGCCTTCGCCGGCACCGCCTGGGCCACTGGGGGTGTTGTCTCCACCGTTTCCGGCATTGCCCTGACCGCCGTGGACGCCGCCACCGTCACCTTCCACAACAGTGGTGTCGCTTCCAACCCGCGTACTGGTGTCGGTTTGCACCGTACTACCCGCGAGCGAAGCAGACGTATCGTCTGTCGCGTCTTCGTCGGAAGCAAGCATATCGTTTGTTGAATCATTCGCGCCTTCTGCATCGTCTTCGTTGTCGTGAATGCGATTGTCGGACTCGTCAACTTCACCCACCTGATACGACACCGAGCCAAAAACGCGATCGTCTTTGTAGACGTTCTTCGCCCAAGCCATTTCGTCAAAAAAGCCCGGGCTGAACGTTCCCGACAACAGCACGTAACCCAGCATGCCCACAAGCGCCAACCCTGCCGTAGCTCCGGCAAATTGGGTGGCGTGTTTCGAAATGTAATCAAAAACCGTCTTAAACATGCGAGTACCCCCTTTGCATGCTCACGGCAAGCTCTGCATTAATAAGGTGTTCAAGTTGCTCGAATTCCACCGGCTTCGAGATGTGGCCATCCATTCCCACTTCACGCGAATGCCGCTTGTCTTCCGTGTAAGCATCGGCCGACAACGCAAAAATGGGCGTGGTCTGCGCATCGGGGCGCTCAAGTGCGCGGATATGCTGCGCGGCTTCCCAGCCATTGCGATTGGGCATTTGTACGTCCATCAGCACAACGTCGAAGTGGTTCAGCTCGCTGTGTTCGAACATTTCGCACACGATCACGCCGTCGCTCGCGTGCTCCACGTGCGCGCCCAGCTCTTCTAACATGTCGATAGCAATGCTGGCGTTGAGCATGTTGTCTTCAGCAAGCAAAATGGTGCTGCCTGCCAGCTTGAACTGGCCATCATCAACAACGGGCGCACCGCCCAGCGATGAGCCGCCCGCTTCCAGATATTCTTCCACCTCTTCATCGGAAGCAATGGGCAAACCCAAGTGTATTTCGAAGG
Organism: Adlercreutzia sp. ZJ138; assembly: GCF_011038935.1. NCBI lineage: Bacteria > Bacillati > Actinomycetota > Coriobacteriia > Eggerthellales > Eggerthellaceae > Adlercreutzia > Adlercreutzia sp. ZJ138. Next base: position 33,430 of record NZ_JAAKEA010000014.1, read on the forward strand.
TTGTACCCACGCCCACCTCGGACTCTACAGAAATTTGCCCGCCCATCAGGCGCGTCAGCTGATCAGAAATAGCCATGCCCAACCCCGTGCCACCAAAGCGCCGCGAAATGGAGCGGTCTTCTTGCGAGAAGGGATTGAAAAGGTCGGCCAGAAATTCCGGCGACATGCCTTTTCCTGTGTCGGATTCCACAATTACCACGTGAAGGACGCCGTCTATCTGCTGCATCAACCGCAACGACAGCGAAATGGTGCCCCCGGGGTTCGTGAATTTGTGCGAGTTCGAAATGAGATTGGTGACAACCTGCGTAAGTCGCAGCTCGTCTCCCAAAACATATGGCGTGGGGAGATTATCTACGCTTGTTTCGAAGGTGATGCCCTTTGAGGCTATCATTTCGCCGAACAGGTTCTGCTCGGACCGAATGATATTAGTTATGTCGAAGCAACGCTGCTCTACCTCGAGCTTGCCGTTGTCGATCTTGGAAATATCAAGCACGTCGTTGATTACCGACAACAAGTACTTCAGCAGTTCATCGGCCTGGGAAAGGTAGCCCTGCATTCGCTCGGTGTCGTCGATGTGCAGCTTAGCAAGAGACAACGTTCCCATGATGCCGTTCATAGGCGTGCGAATTTCGTGGCTCATGTTGGACAGGAACATGAGTTTAGCCCGCTCGCCCAGCTCAGCGCGCTCGCATTGCTCAATCAAATCGCGCTGAACGTTGTGTTGCGCGGTGATGTCGCGCACCGACAACAGCACCTTATTATCGCCGCATGGAGCGATGCGCAACGTTGCCCACCGCGTATCATCAGGGTTTTCGGAAACGACATGCTCCAGCGCTTTGTTGGCGAAGGCGAATTCCATTTCGAAGGGCTCGCGCTTATCCCATTCCGCAATTCCCTCACGAAGATCAAGCAGCGAGTCGTGCGCAATAACGCGACCAAGCGCCTGCACGTCGGATTCTAGCTCGCGAGAGGACACACCCAGAATGCGATCGACGCCAGCCACATGACACACGCGATGAGCTGCGGTATCGTACAGAATGAGCGCTTGGTCGGCCGCGCGATCAACAGCCATGTCGAACGCGCCACCATGGGCAATAACACGCTTGGTCATGCCCGAACGGCGAATAAGAGCAAGCACAGCGAAAAGCAGCACCGCAGACAGCACGAGCGCCACAACGCCACACACAAAGAGCGCGTTGTTCTGAAGCGCCTCGAGCATCGTGTCCCCCTCTTCACCGAATATGTTAACTACCAGTAATTCGTGCGATTAATCTGCAAATACGAGACAAATAAGCCCTCTCACTTTCGATTGATTGCACACGTATTTACATTATCTCAAATGACCCCGCCCTTTGAAAGCATTCCACAAGGTAAGCGCAAGCAGAAACGTCTGAGAAACGAGCACCCTGGAGGGGGCACAAGCATGATTCCTAAGAGATGATATCTATGATATCATCCAAGCTACCAGAAGCAGAAGAAAGGAACCCCTTATGAGCGACCTTCTTATTCGCAATATTGATCCTGCTCTCAAGTCGGCACTACAAACGCGTGCAGCTCGCCATGGCCTTTCTCAACAAAAAGAAGCCCGAGCGATTCTCGAATCAGTTCTGAGCACCGAACATGACAGTTGGGTGTCTCGTCTCCGCAATGCCGGACGCTCCGTTGAAGGCATTGAACTCGAAGTACCAACGCGTCATGCAGCTCGCGATGTGAACAGAGGGGACTGGCTGTGAAGTACATAGCGGACACAAACGTTGTCTCGGAGCTCATGAAAGCGGAGCCTTCCGATGCGGTTATAGACTGGTTCCAAGACCACGAGGGGCTGATTTACCTCACGTCCATAACGATAGAGGAGCTTTACTATGGAATGTTGCGCCTTCCCGATGGAAGGCGCAAAGAACGTTTGAAGTCGGCTATCACGGGCATCGTTATGGACTGCTCAAGCAAGACACTGCCGTTCGATGCGTACAGTGCCTATCTTTGCGCTCAACTGCACGAGCGAGCCGTTTTGCAGGGCAGAACACCAACGATCGAAGACCTTATGATCGCATCCATCACCCAACGCAACGAAGCTATTCTGGCAACTCGAAACGTGAAAGACTTCGCCTATCTTGGCATCGACTACGTAAACCCTTTCGAATATCGCACGTAGCGCCAACACCCGAACCTGTATTGTTGCAAAAGCTCAAGCTCGAGCATTGGCGCTATGCGAAGCTTCTCGAATTATTGTGCGTCTTGATTGCACGCGGTCTTACGCAGCCTTACGCAGCCTTACGCAGCCTTACGCGGTCTTACGCGGTCTTACACGACCTGAAGCGCGCAGTCTGGCGCACTCTGGCGCGGTCTTACGCAACCTTTTGTGCGCGCTTTTGGGCCTTGCGTTCCTCCATCGCGTTCACGCATACGGCAGCCGAGCCGTCGCCCGTGACGTTTACCGCCGTGCGCATCATGTCGAGAATACGATCGACACCAGCAACCAGCGCAATACCCTCAACCGGCAGGCCAACCGACTGCAACACCATGGCGAGCATGATCATACCCGAACCCGGAACGCCCGCCGTGCCAATGGACGCCAGAACAGCGGTAAGCACAATGGTTACCTGTTGGCCAATCGTTAGGTCGATACCGAACACCTGTGCAATAAAGATGGCACAAACTCCCTGGTAAATTGAGGTGCCGTCCATGTTGATGGTAGCGCCGAGCGGCAGCACGAAACTGAATATTTCCTTCTTCACACCCATGTTCTGCGAACACTCGATGTTAATGGGCAGCGCGCCCACCGACGATGCCGACGCGAACGCAAACGTGAATGCCGGCAGCTCTCCTTTGAAGAACGTAAGCGGATTCATGCCAGCAATCACCTTCACCAACCCGGAATACACAACCACCACGTGCAGGATCATGGCAACATACGCAACGACGATCAGCCTTAATAGCGGCAGCAAAATGTCGGGACCGTTGCTGGCGATAACAGGTGCTATCAGGCCGAACACGCCAAACGGCGCAAAGCAGATGATGCCGTGCATCACCTTGATGCACACCTCCGACATGGCATTCACCAGATCGGCAACGGGTTTCGCCTTCTGACCAGCTGCGATAATACCAAACCCGAAGAACAGCGCGATAACGATGATCTGCAGCATGGTGGCGTCAGCCATGGGCTGCACGAAGTTCGACGGGAAGATAGCAACCAGCGTGTCAATGAGCGTTGGCTGCTCGGCGGGCTCGTAGGCCAATTCCTCGGCGGGCAAGTTGTAGCCGCCACCAACGTTGAGTACGTTAGCTATAACCAAGCCAATAGTGATGGCGCACGCCGTGGTGAGCAGGTAGTACACGATGGTTTTGCCGCCGATGGCTCCAATTTGCTTGATGTCTCGCAGCGAGATAACACCCGCCATCATGGAGAAGATAACAAGCGGAACCACAATCATCTTGATCAAGTTCAAGAATATCGTGCCCACCGGCTTAATGTACGTTTCGGCGATTTCAGGCGCGCCTTGCAACAGCAAGCCAACAACCACGCCCAACCCCAACGCAATGAAAATCCACGTGGTCAGCGAAATGCGCTTGTACCACGGTTTCTTCGCATTTTCCTGGGCTATTTCTTGCGCGACTTCTTTGATGTCGCTTTCCGCCTCTTCAACTAACTCTTTCAATTCCGACATACCAACCCCTTACACGTCAGGCTCGGCGAGCCATCGGTACGCGAAACCCCGCAAGCTTCCCTCTTCGCGTTTTCTCATACCGAGTGCATTTTAGCTGATTATTGGCAGAATGGAATGTTTTTCTCGACGTGTCATCTTGTATCAGGTATACTAGCAAACCGCGTTTGGCGCTACAGCATCGTTTTCGTGCCCGAGTGGCGGAATGGCAGACGCGGCGGTCTCAAAAACCGTTGTCGAAAGACGTGCGAGTTCGACTCTCGCCTCGGGCACCAGTTTTCTTTCCATCATTTTCTTCACATACGCAAACGACGCTGCGTCACACGCAGGGTGCGTTTTGCTATGTAACACTGCCAAACGGAAAGGAAGCGAGCACGCATGAGTTACCGCATTCAGAACCTCTTCGACAACGACGATGTGGAAATTGTCGAGCAGCTGGGAGCCTTTTCGGTTCTTCAGTGGAAGCGCGACTTGTCAGTTAACCGCGAAAGTGCCTTAAGCGAGTATTTCGCCGCGAAGATGAACGTGCATCGTCGCCAAGTTGTTGTCAACATGGCTGAGCTGGCGAAACACCAGCTTGGTTGCACCGTGCAAGCGGGAGCTATGCAGTGGATGGCCGGCGATGTGCGATCCGAAACGGGTATCAAGGGCGCAGGCGATTTCTTCGGCAAGATGGTTGGCGGCGCGGTTTCTGGGGAAGGCGCCATCAAGCCCTTGTACACGGGCACGGGTACACTGATGCTCGAGCCTACGTACAAGTACCTGCTGCTGCTCGACATCAACGACTGGAATGGGTCGCTCGTGCTCGACGACGGTTTGTTCCTGGCTTCGTACAGCTCGCTTAAGCATCGGATCGTTCGCCGTTCGAACCTCAGCTCTGCCGTTGGCGGCGGCGAAGGGCTGTTCAACCTGTCGCTGTCTGGACAGTACGGCGTGGTTGCCATCGAAAGCCCCGTTCCCCGCGAGGAACTCATTGAGATTCACCTGGACAACGACCAGATTAAGATTGACGGTAACATGGCGCTCGCATGGTCGTCGAGCTTGGAATTTACCGTGGAACGTTCGGGAAAGTCGCTTGTAGGAAGCGCGGCGAGCGGCGAAGGCCTGGTGAACGTGTACCGCGGCACCGGCAAGATTATCATGGCGCCCACGCAGCTGTAGGTCAGCTTAGCTGCCGAATCGCGAGGGGGCGAACCGCAATGGCTCGCCCCCTTTGTTCTGCATGGTGAAAGCACCTAAAGCGCACTCTAAGGCGCGCCAACGCGCGTGCGTACTCTGCGCTCTTACAGCGAGAAGTCCTTTTCGCCGTTAAACACGGCCAGCGCGTCTTCAACTTCATAGTCGGCCAGCGTAATGGCACTGATGGCCTTGGTCAGGCGCACCGCCTCATCGAGCGAGCGCATGTGGATGTTGCGGCCCGTCGCGTTACCGCACGCACCGCCGATGTGAATCTGGTCATGCAGCTGCGACAGGAAGTCCTTCGCATCGGCCTTCGAGCCGCCCGCGCACACCAAGCCACAACGACCGGCAGCCTTGGAAGCAATAGCCAGGCCCTCGGCACTAGTCTGTCCGTCGATTTCGTGCGGCGGATTCACCTTCACGAAGTCGGCACCCAGACACAGCGCCACACCAGCGGCACCCGCAATCAGGTCGGGGGCCTTCTCGTCGGTGACGGCCTTGCCGCGCGGATAGATCCACAGAACCACCAGCAGGCCGTTGGCGTGGGCCTGAGCAATCAGGTCGCCCGCTTCGGCCAGCATGGTCGACTCGTACTCGGAGCCCAGATAGATGGTGTAACCCAAGCCGACGATGTTCACGCCCGCCTCGCGCATAGCCAGCACAGCACCCAGATCGGTAAGCTGCGGCGAATACGGGTCGTCCTGGCTGGTTTTCACCAAGTTGGTTTTGGAATTCATCTTCACCAGATAGTTAATTTCCGGATAATCGGCGGCATAGCGCGCGATCAGGCCGCGCTGACCGGCCAACACGCCACAAATGCCCTGGCTGCCGATCTCGAACAGGTGCTCGGGTTCGGCATCGGAGGGGTCAATGCCCTCACCGTAGAAGTCTTTGTTGAGGTGCTCGATCTTCTGATCGCACGCGAACAGCATCAGACGGCCCGTGCCGCGGGTTGCCTTCATGTAGTTTTCGACGTACTCTTCACGCGCTTCCGGCATAACGTCGGCCGGAACCCTCACCTGATCACGAGTGATAGTGGGCATGTGAATCCTCCTTATGGAATGCTTCTTCTCTGCTACGCAAGCACGCCGCGCAGTAATACGCATCGCATGAAAAAACAACCGGCTGCCAAAACCGGCCTCGCACTGCGCATTTCCGCACGCACCGCCTCGCGCACGCTTGGGATATATTTTACCGAAAACAAAGCGCCACCTGCAGCGAAAGCGCCTTAATTTCAGGAAATCCTGCCAGATGCGTCGTTACTACGCACTACTACTCACGGGTCAGCCAATGAGTAGTAGCAGTCAACGATCAACAAATGTCAGCGCACATATCGCTCTTGTAATGCGAAAGACCGCACGCTAGAATGCGGATGGGGAAACTATCCTCCGCGAAGAGAAGGTATCGTCCCCGCATGAAAGGATTCATATGAACGTTGGCTTTATTGGAGCCGGCAAGGTAGGAGGCGCACTCGGACGATACTTCGTCGCGCGCGGCATCCCTGTGACCGGCTATTATGACGTACACACTCCCGCAGCGCAACGTGCAGCGCAGCATACCGCGACCGCCGCATTCCCCGACGTCGCCACCCTGGCCGCGTCAAGCGACATCATCTTCCTCACCGTTCCCGACTCAGTCATCGCGCCTGCCTGGCATGCCCTGCGCGACGCCTGCGCCGAGGCAGGCGCACTCAAGGGCAAGGTCATCTGCCACTGCAGCGGCTGCATGCCCGCGTGCGCCATCGACGATGCGACATCATACGGCGCCCATGCCGCGAGTGCCCACCCGCTCATCGCGGTGAGCGACCCTCTCATGGACCTCGGCGTGCTCGAAGGTGCGCACATCACCCTCGAGGGCGACACGGAGGCCGTCGACGCGCTGCGCGAGCTACTATCGAATCTGCCCAACCCCCTGCACACCATCGACGAGGGCGACAAGGTTCGCTACCACGCCGCCGCCGTGCTGGCGAGCAACCTTGTGCTCGCCCCGCTTGCTGCCGCCGAGCGCCTTATGACCTCCTGTGGTTTCGACGAGCACGACGCACGCGAAGCACTTGAGCCTCTCGTCAGGGGAAACGTCGACGCATTCTGTGCGCGTAGCGCGGTGGGCGCCCTCACAGGACCCGTCGAGCGCAACGATGTGGCCACTGTCGAGGGGCACCTGCGCGCGCTCGATGCGCACGACCCCGCAACCGCCCGTCTCTACCGCGCGCTCACGTTCGCGCTCATCGGCATCGCGCAGGCCAAGCACCCCAACCGCGACTATGCGCTGCTTGCCGCCACGTTAGAGTGAGTGCCAACACCAGCCTCATCTATCCCGTACGATAAAGACAAGCGAGAGAAACGCCATGCAACTCACCATGCTCAAGGGAAAGATCCACCGCGCGACCATCAGCCAGGCCAAGCTCAACTACGTGGGTTCCATCACCGTCGACCCCAAGCTCTTGGGCGCCGCGGGCATCCTGGAGTACGAGATGGTGCAGGTGGTCGACGTGAGCAACGGCGCACGCTTCGAGACCTACACCATCGCCGGCGAACCTGGCAGCGGCATTATCTGCGTAAACGGCGCCGCCGCGCGCCTCGTGCAACCCGGAGACACGCGCATCATCATGTGCTACTGCCAGATGTCGCCCGACGAGGCGCGCGAGCACCGCCCGCACGTGGTGTTCGTTGACGAGGACAACAAGCCCGTCGAGATCACTCGCTACGAGCGCCATGGCGTGACCAAGTAACGAACGGCAGAGTTAGCCGAACACCCCCGTTCGCTCCGATACAGGTCAGATTTAAACCTCAATCCGGAATGTATTCCCTTTCCTGGGTTTGTTTTGGCTGATCGTCTAGCCAAAGCGATAGGAAACCCCCATGAAAGGTCGGGGCTGTTCCCACTTCTTTATTATGGTTGCCTCACAGGCAATGCGGCATGTGCCGCATTCGAGACAACCGGCATAGTCGAAAGAGCGAATTCCGTTTTCATCTTCCCGATAGAGACCTGCCGGGCAGACACGAATTAGCTTACCAAACTCTTCATCTGGAAGGCTCGAGAGATCTTCCGAGACCAATTCGATATGAGCGTTTTCCTCATCAACCTCAAACTTGTTAACAGCAATCAGCTCATCAACACGGCACGTGATGGGCTTGAGATTCTTCATCACAGCACGCTCACCGCCTTCCTTACCTCTCCAAACAGCTTGAATAGGCCCCGTTTCTTAACAATAGGAGCAATGCGTTTCATCAAGGGCTGAGCTGGTATTCCATTTACGACAAACATAGAGTCGAAAATCTCCCCAACCATTTTGGGATAATCGGTAAACAAGCTATACCAATGCTCCATGGTCTGGGGCCACTTCTTGAAGGTGTTCATATCTTTCAGTACGTAAGAGTTTTCAAGAGCTTTTCGATATCCCTGCAGCCCCGCTGCCGAGACATCCCTCGCGTCAATGGCCCTACACGCTGCTTCAGCCGCAAAACGACCTGAAGAGATAGCCAGATCCATACCGCGAACCTGATAACCGAGATTCAAGCAGAGCATTGCAGCATCACCCGTGACCAAAGCTCCATCAAAAACAATCTGAGGCACTGCATTGGCGCCACCTTCTGAAACCATATGTCCCGAATGCTCAACCAACTTTGCGCCTTCTATGATAGGTGCAACAGCAGGATGCTTCTTGAAGTCCTCCATGCATTGGTAAATGGTCGTATCAGACTCAGATAGCTCCTTGATAGTGGCAACCAGACCAATAGAGATGGTATTCTCGTTGGTGTACATGAACCCACCACCAACATTGCCATGGGTACAGTCACCAACCCAAAGCTGGGCGGCACCCTCTCCAGGATGACACAGAAAACGCGACTCTATCTCTTCTGCAGGAAGGCTGAAAACCTGCTTGATTCCCACCGCCATCTCGTTGACCAAAGGACGCTTTTGTCCAAGGTAGCGCTCAGTCAAAAGACTATTCTGGCCTTCGGAAACGATAACCACGTGGGAAGTTATCTCATCCTCACCAGCACGAATTCCAATAATGCTGCCCGATTCATCCTTGAGCAACTCGTCCACCGGAATACCGAAAATAAGCTCGGCGCCTTCGGCCTCGGCCTTGTCACACAGCCACTGATCAAGTTTGGTGGCAAGCACGGCAAAGGAATCGCTCCCCGCTTCGCCCAATCTGTCAGATGAATAATCCACTGTAAATGCTGACGCGCGATCAAGCAGCGTCACGCGCTCATGTATAATCTTGCGTTCGAAAGGGTTGTCTTCATCGAGATTGAATTCATCGCCCTCGTATTCCTGAAAGAGATCGCGAAGAGAGTGGGCATAGATACGGCCGCCTGTCATATTTTTTGCGCCGGCACTTTCTCCCCGCTCAACAACGAGGACACTTTTTCCCAACTTGGCAGCCGTATAGGCCGCGACGGAACCCGAGCAACCTGCGCCGACGACAATGACGTCAAAGTCGCGTTCCCCTAAAGCCATAAGCCTTCTCCTCTCAATGTCTTACAGAACTGCCGACAAAGCAGGCAGTACCGTCTCGATGTCACCAACAAGGCCGTAATCGCATTGCTCGAAAATAGGCGCATTTTCATCTTTGTTGATAGCAAAAATGACATCGGAGCGATTACATCCGACCATATGCTGCATCTGCCCGGAAATACCAACGGCAATAAATACCTTAGGCGCAATCATGAGCCCAGAAACGCCAATGTATAGCTCGGAAGGCAGCCAGTTGATGCCTTCCGTCAGCGGACGCGTACACCCAAGCCCGGCGCCTAGCTTGTCGCACAAGTCGCGCGCCATATCCAGCTTCTCTTCAGCCGCAAATCCACGGCCTGCAGCAACAACAACATCAGCTTTAGTTAAATCAACACCGGCCTTCTCAATCTGCCTTGAGGCGAAAATCTTGAGTGGCTTTGCGGGCTCAACCCAAGGCAATTCCTCGACAATGCCGACACCCGAAGCCTGAGCGTCTGCAAAGACACCCGATCCGACCATATAAAAGCCGGTACCGATCGGCTTTTGCTTCTTCACACCTACACCGCCGAAGTACATGTTCGAAGCAATCTGATCTTCAAATTCAATTACCCCCGGCACAACTGCAGAGTTCTTGGCAGCGGCAAGTTTCCCCGCAACGATCTTCATCCGGCGCGTCGGTTCAACCAAAACCACCTCGACATGCAAGATGGGCAGAATGCTGTCTGCCGCATCGTCGATCGCCGAACCCTCGGGAACGCGAACAACGTATACGTTATCGGCGCAAGCTTCGGGAATACCACCAAAACAAACAACAGCCACGTCTTCAGCCATAGTGCGTGCACCAGCGCAAAGCTCGATAGCCGCATCAATATGCTCAGCGAGAACAAGTGCTTTCATGCTTTTATCCTTCCTTTCTCGCACCTACAATGCAGCCTTGATGGCAGCTGCAAATTCGACGATGGCCTGCTCGGAAGCTTCCTTCACAATTCTCTTGCGATCAGCCTGTTTGGGCGCCTTGACATCGACGGTCTCGATGGCATTCTTAGTAAGGAGTCCGGCAGCACATGTATTCATGGGTTTCTTTCCGGCCGAAAGGATATCCTTCATTCCAGGAATACGGGGAATGGCAATATCCGGGGTGACAGAAACAACAGCAGGAAGCGACACCTCAACCGTTTCGATCTCATCTTCAAGTACGCGCTCAGCTATCACAACACCCTCACCAGAGTCGAATTTGGCAACGGCGTTGACAACCGGCCACCCGAGCCTCGAGGCAAGCTGAACGTCAACCTGTTGAGCGTAGATGTCCGCCGACCCATCTCCACAAAGAACGAGATCGATATCGCCGATCTTCTCGACTACATTCGCAAGAACAGCAGCAGTAGCAAAGGCATCGGTATCAGCTAGGGCGTCATCCGTTGTCATATACAATTCGGATACGCCGCGCGCAAGAATGCTCTTTTTTACCTTCGACTCATCAATGAAGGTTGGCCCTGCGGTAATGGCAACAACCTCAGCGTCAGTTCGGGCTGCTGCCTCAAGGGCATTGAGGTCATATGTAGAGATGCTTGGCTTCGCCTTGGAGTAGTCAAGGCTTCCGTCGGCCGTTGCCAAGATGTCCTTATCATCGGGAACTATCTTGACCGCTACAGCAATTTTCATTTCTCAATCCTTCTCTTTTTCTCTCGTCAACTCCGCGACTCTCGGCGTGCCTATCATGGCCCGAGATCTTGAAACAACAGCCTGCCTGCTACTACTTCTTCTTCTCAACAAAGGCAATAACGCGGTTATTAAAATCTTGGCTGTGCATACAAGCACTCTGTGCAGCGACTTCCTGCTCAGCGTATTCGTCCCAGCCCTCGTAATTGGACTGCCACAAAAGCTCTTTCATCTTCTGGTAGGAAAGTGCCGGCCCCTTAGCAAAACGCTTTGCTTGCTTCATTGAAACGGCGGCGAGATCTTCAGCAGGTACAACCTCGGCAACAAACCCCAAGTCTTTCGCTTCGGCAGCGGAAACGGGACGACCCGTAAAAACGATTTCGCGCGTCTTGCTCTCTCCTATAATCCGCGAGAGAACGAAGACGCCGCCCGTATCGGGAATCAGCCCAACATTGACGAAAGCAGACACGAAACTTGCATTCTCATCAGCAATAAGATAGTCACACCCAAGTGCGAGAGGGAAGCCCGCACCAGCTGCGACGCCATTCACCGCACCGACGATAGGCTTTGGGTTGGTTCTCATGGCCTTCATGATTCCTGCAGCACCAGAGAGTTCTGCGTCGAAATCGACTTCACCGGTCTTAACGCCCTTATACATGGTTTTCAAATCGCCCCCGCTGCAGAAAATACGCGTTGCACTGTTGAGCAAGATTGCACGAGAAGACTCATCTGACGCCGCGCGCTCAAAAGCCTCGGTCAATTGCTCAATAAGTGCGCCGTCCATAGCGTTAAGATTCTCGGCGCAATTCATGGAAACGATCGATACGCCGTCTTCAACTTTATAGATAACCTTCTGATCAGTCATAATTATCTCCTTTTGATTATCGCCGCACTTCGCGGCAGCACTACCTACGTTTAAGGCTTTCCTTGACATCGCACAGTCCTGCGCTGAAGCCTCAATATAGAAAACCGATTTTTCTCGCGTCATATTCCAGCTGCTCGCGAAAGCAAGGGTGAGCAATGCTGATTAGTTTTCGAACGCGTGTTGGCACATCGCAGTATCTGAGATTCACACACCCATACTCGGTTGCCACATAATGCACATCGTTTCTTAATGTCGTGACTGCGCTACCAGGCGCCAATGTCACGGCAATCTTCGAAACGGGCCCATTTCTCGTATCGGCCACGCTCGTCATACATATAAAGCTCTTCCCGCCCTTAGAGAACTTTGCTCCAAGGACGAAGTTCATCTGTCCTCCGCTTGCCGTATATTGGCGCGGCCCAAGACTCTCAGCACAAACCTGGCCCGTCAGATCAATCGATATAGCAGAATTCACTGAGATCATGTTATCGTTCTTCGCAATTTGCAGCGGGTCGCATATATCCGAGTAGCTCAGGAAATATACTTCTGGGTTATGATCTACATAGTCATAAAGCTCTTGCGACCCCTCCGAGTAGCCGGCATAACTCACCCCGGGACAATAGTTTTTTCGGGAGTTGTCAATAATGCCCTTCTGTTGTAGCCGCGCCAACTCGACAGAATACATCTCGGAGTAACACCCCAGATGTTTCTTGCCAACCAAGGATCTACACACCGCTGTCCCCATTCCCCCGATGCCAACTTGAATCGTATCGCCATCGTTGATATGTTCGGCAACAAAAGCCGCCGCTCTTTCCTCCTCGGAAGTAGGCTGGATGTCGGGTACAGCGTACAGGGGCTCATGGTTCTCAATAAATGCATCAAAGCAGTTCACATGCACCTTGCCTCTATCACCAGAAGCACAGGGCATATATCTATTGACCTCACCTACCAGCCGCCTACAGTACGGAAGACCTGCCCGAGCGATACCCAAAGGACCGACGTTGACAAAACCATCCTCGTCGGGAAGGCTCACCTGTAGGATTCCGACTTCCGGAGCATAATGAGCAATCGCAGCCTCAATATCGCCGAAGTGTACTGGCACATGTGAAACGCATTTGCCCAAACCAGGCCGTTCATGCCACATACTGAACATGCAGTGATATCGAAATACATCTTCCGGTACATCAATGTCACCATATCCGAGATCCTTTGACACCGAGATTCCAATAAACTCGATGCCCCTCAAGGTGCCATCCTTAACACGAGAGAGCACTTCCCTGATTATGGCATCTGCAACATGAAGGCCAGAGGTAAAGCACATTGTCCCGTTAGGGATACAATGCTCTACAAGCTCCTCGGCTGTCATGAGTTTAGAAGTGTATTCCTTCTGCCACGTCACGTCTTGTTTCACTCCGAATCATCTTATTCCCCGGGCTAGGCCGAGCGTAACCCGGGGAAGCACAACACTAGTATTCAGGAATAATTTCCCTGAGCATTCGCTCAATCTCTTGCCTTGAAGGGCAATCTTGCGGTAGGTCGAGCAGGGCTCGGCCCTCACGGTCATACTGGTTGATGCACGGATCCTCCGGAAGTTGCGCTAGCACCCGTAGGCCAGTGTTCGCCAAGGCCTTGTACTCAGGCTCATCGCCGCGTACGCGGTTGAGAATGATCCCCGCCTGTGCAACATTGACCCCTTCCCCATGCTCAGAAGTAGCAACGTTCATGATCTCTTTTGCCGTGCGGAGAGAACGAATGGACATATCGCACATAACAAGCAGTAGATCGACCTTACTTACCACACGCCTGTTAAGCTGCTCGGGGCCAGCCTCCCCATCAATTATGGTGACGCGATAGTCTCCCGACAGCAACGTAATACCCAGCTTAAGTAAATCATTTACCGCACAATAACAACCGGCGCCCTCGGGCCGCCCCAAAACCATCAGGTCAAATCCATCCCCTTTTGCAAGAAGGGTACGCATCATGTCCTTCGAGGAAACGTGCCGATACTCATCCTGAATATCACGGGAGCCGGCAACATCACTGCGCAAACGACTAACCGTACGCTCAACATCCATTTCGAGCGTATAAGGCAGACTGGAAGCAGAGTCGGCATCGATTGCGAGAACCGACCCAGGGAACCGCTTAGCAAGCAAGCCGATAAGTATCGTCGCTACCACGGTTTTGCCCGTGCCTCCCTTTCCCACCACCGCAATGGTTATGGAGTTCTCCATGTTATTCTCCTCTTGCCATACTGATTAGCCCATTACTCCGAGAGTGCCAAGAGCGACCAGCTCTACTGCAGTGCGTCCATGTAATCTTTGATCTGAGCCTGCACCTCAGAAGCATCCTTATAGCGGCCATCAAGAGAATCGAGGTCGACCGTAAGCGTCGGAATCCCCAATTCAGCCTTAATAGAGTCTTCAAGCATCTTCTTTGCTGCCCACGTGTGCTTGCAACCTACGTGGCCTATGAACATAGACACATCGCAGTCGTACTCCTTAATGATGCGCTTGCCGAGATCAATATAGGGCTGAGCCGGACCTGAATTGGCGTGCATCATAGGAACGTTGAGCTGACGGCGGGCGAGAGTGTCGATAACGCAATCATAATCCAGCGGATCTTCGCAGATGATATTCTGGTTGAAGCCGAGGGCGTCCATGGTCTGCACAGCACCATATTCCCGCTCAAGCCAGTCCACAAGACTCATTGTAGACCAGGGCATATTCTGTAGCCACGTATAGCGATACTTTTCGCCACCAGGAACAACCGTGCGGTTGTTCTCAATGTTGTCGATGATGTAGTCATACTCGGAACGCAAGAACTCGATGATAGGCTGACTGCCAAGAACGCTCATATAGAGAGAATTAAGAACCAACAGACGACTCATAGCGTAAGACGGCTTCAACTTGCGAAGATCAGCAACGGCCTCAAGGAGGCGTGTAGCTTCGTTGGAACGATACATGACCGCTGCAAGCTTGTGACGGTTAAGCTTCTCATGGAAGACTTCTTCTTCCATAAACTCAATCATATTGGTCAACTGCTTGGCGATATACTGAGTACCCCTCTCGTCCTTGCGATAAGGAACGTCGACGGAGAGAGTCGGAACACCCATACTGCGAAACTTGTCTGCAACTACGGGATAAGCTGCTCGAGCTGAGTCACAGGGAATAGTGCCATAGATGTAGGCAGCAGGCTTGATCTTTAAGTCACCAGAGAAAACAAGACCGAGAACGGTACGGTCGATACCACAAATATGACTCGGCACTATCTCGGCACCTTTGTCGAGATAGTAGTTAATTACGTGAGGATCCGAAGCGAGACGAATGCCGACAGAATCAGCAATAAGAGGCACAGCATTAAAGGCATAGATCAGCTCAGGCGGAACAGCAGATCCCATGAAGATCAAACGATTGTTCTCTTTGAGGGACTCATGGTACGGAGTGTTCCAAGCAAATTTCTGGATTTTGAACATCCACTCGCGCTCGGGGTACTTTCTCATGCAGTGGGCGTAAGCGGAATCGGTGTAGTCTGACAGATATTTGAGGATATCGAACTCAGGATCCCCGGGTTTGCAACTATACTCCATCTTTGCCATAGTTACTCTTCTCCTTCTTCGAGCATTTCGACGAGCGCGCCAATGCGAACGCCAACCTGACCTGCGTTAATGTTGACCTGTTCACGCTCTAACTCAACATACGGGATGCCATTCTGTGTAAAGTACTCGTCAAAGTACTGACGCATAGCTCCCCACGGATCACAATTCATCATGCGAGCATACACAATGCCTTGAGCAGTGGACTTCTTGTACATGTCGGAGATGGTCTCCATCATGATGCGCTGATTGTCGATCATACGGGGACATGCAGGACGCTGGAGATACATGCGAGCAAGGTTGTCGCGAATATCGCCTTCAAGCTCAACTTCCTCCCACATCGTGCGACTTCCGAAGCAAGTAACATCGGTAACAACAAGGCAGCCAGCATCCTCAATTGCTTTGACGAAGGCGGGATCATCAGTGGGGCTACCAACAAGCATAACATGAACGTCGTGACCCTCGATCGGCTCGCGGGTTGCTGCCTCTTCCAGGAAGGCAGCCATCCGCTTGTTAAACTCTTCCTTCGGAAGAGTCACCGAGGCTAAGGTCCACTCCAGAGCCTCAGTTCCCGAGATTGTCGGCTTTTCGACAGCGCGCATCTCATACATACGCTTGATAAGGCGACGGCTTTCATTAAAGACTTCGACGGACTTCCGCAGCATATCATCAGTAATGGTTTTACTAGCAAGCTTTTCAACAGAGGCAATCATGTCCTCCATCTCAACCTTATAGAAATCAACCGCATCTTCATCGATCTTGCGTGGACAATTGAGCAAATGGTAGTCACGGCCCTCCTCGTCATAAAACTCTGAGATATCGTAAATGCGCTGAGCCTGCATACATCCATTGGAGCTATACACGCCACTCAGCTTTTTATAGCCGGGATGAGTCATGAGCTGCTCAAGAGTCGTGCGTGCCCACGGACAGCTATACGAAGAATAGTACACCTCTCCAAGAGCATCACTCAGAGCACTCGTTGCGCGAACGCGGATGGGCAGGATACCTGCCGCGTGAATGATTTCCTCGGGCAGATAGCAACAGACGGTGCCGAGCGCCATCTTGCCGGAGGCAACCCATTCCTCAGCTTCTTTTGGGAACAAGCTGCTGTCAATTTTCTCCATTTCTCTCCATTCCTCCTTCTTGTTGTCATTTCCTTTATGTCGTTCTCGGCTTCTTTACCAAGAATGAACAAGAGCACCCGCCGGACAAGCTGCCAAGCAAGCTTCCTTTTTCTCGTGCTTACAAGCAGCGCAAAGGTCACTCAGAGAGAGTTTTTTGCTCTCGACGACAACGACTACTTCGTCGTCCCAATCATCTTCTTCAATAGAATAAACACCGTGCTCACACACCTCGACACAAGGCTTCTTTTCGCATACCACGCAGAGATCGGTATCGATACTGATGAAGTACTGACCAGCACCATCTTCATAACCGTAGTTCGCTATCATCTCGTTTGCCTCACTCCGAATCTCCTTTAGGGATCCACACATGTATGATCTGTAAGAGTTACTTCTTTCCCTTACGTTCATACGTGCGCTTTGCAACCAAAGCCGCCCCAAGCGCACCAGCAATTTGAGTGTCCCAATTTGTTTTAAGCGCCTCAACACCGAGCAAACGCTCGATACGACGAACGACTCCCTTGTTCTTGGCGATACCACCCGTAATCGCAAAATCGGGAATAACACCGTTACGGTTAATGAGCCGGACAACGCGCTCGGCCATCGCCTGACAATATGCAGCCAGCACCATCTCACGAGTCCAGCCCAAACGCATCTTAGCAATGGCTTCACTTTTCGCGTAAACCACACATGTGTTATTGAGTCCTTGCGGTTCCTCAGAAACCGAAAGGGACATATCTCCAATATCCTCAACATGAACGCCCAGAAGATCCGCGATAACCTCCATACCGCGACCAGTTCCAGCGGCGCATTTTTCGTTCATAGCGAACGAAAGAACCTTCCCTGTCTCGTTGCACAGAATCGCCTTGCAATCCTGCCCACCCATATCGAGCAACGTGCGCGCCGTAGGGCCGTACATGTAGTTGGCTCCTTTGGCATGACAGGTGATTTCGGTGACGGCCTTATCCGCAAAGGGGACGTTCACGCGACCATAACCAGTTCCCACGCAGAATCTGATATCATCGAGCGTCAGGTCAGTCTGACCGAGCGCATAATCCATTGCATTTCGCGCTGAGTCCGGACTATTGTTCCCCGTACGAACGTTGGCGTAACAGTAGATTTCACCATCAACGGTCACGACCGCCTGCGTACTTGTTGAGCCCACATCAACACCTGCTGTAATCAGTCCATCACGCGGGTTGTCCATGTCGGCACTCAGCCAACGTGACTCCTCCCAACGCCAGTACTCCTTTTTATCAACAGTAAGCATGCCCTAACCTCCTTTCTTTACAATTGAAGCCTTACTGTCGTGCAGCTAAAACGGCGGCACCAATAGCACCGATATACTGAGGATTATCAACAGACCGTACTTCAACGCCTAGTTCTCTGGTAAGACACTCAAGCATGGTCTTATTTCCTCCCAAGCCCCCCACCAACACGGTTTTCTCACACACCCCTTCGCGCTTGGCAACCGTAGCAACACGATTTCCCACACCCGAAATCACACCGTAAGCGATATTAGGTACTTTTTCTTTAGCGTGGATAAGCGATACCACTTCGGATTCCGCAAACACCACGCACTGGGAGGCAATAGTGAGATCACAATCATGCTCCTGCGCGACATCGTCGATTTCGTCAGTTGTAAGCTCAAGAGTCCGCGCCATGGTTTCAACGAAGGTGCCCGACCCAGCGGCGCAGCGGTCGTTTCCTTCGTAGTGGCGAACCTTGCCTTCCTCCCTGAGCGTGATAGCCCTATATCCCTCGGCTCCAAGGTCAATGACCATCTCAATATCGGGATCGAAAACGTAGGCACCCATAGCAGCCGATTGAACAACCGAAAACTGTTCATCTGCAAACTCAATAGCATCTCGTCCTGCACCAGTTGCAACAACCATATCGGCCAAAGAAACATCGGTCTGTTCATAAAGGTGATCTAAGGCCGTCTGCGCAGCGAGATTGAGGTCGAATGCTGTCGGAACGCAGGTCTTGCCTTTGAGCTTGCCGTCTACAAGCAAAACTGCCTTGGTGTACGCATTGCCACAATCTATGCCAACTACTCTCATGCTTTCCTCCTTTATCCTCCCTGCAAAGAACACAAGATCAGCCTCTCGCGATGTCCTCCGTCTCCTCAGGTTCAGCCTCATACATCTGCAAAAGCTGTTTGGTGTTAACTTTGCCCATCAAGGTTTTAGGGATCGACGGCACAACCTGGACGTGGTGCGGACGTTTAATAGTAGAGAGATTCTTTTTACAGAATGCATCGAATTGCTCTCTGTCGAATTCCACTCCTGACCCAAGAACGATGTAAGCTTTGCCTACCTCGCCCCAATCGACATCGGGGACTCCTTGGACGTGCACCTCGCGGATACCGGGGTACTCCTGAAGAACTCGTTCTATCTCTGGCGGGAATACATTTTCTCCGCCAGAGATATACATATTCTTAATTCGTCCACAGATATGGTAGTCTCCGAATTCGTCGACATAAGCCATATCGCCGGTATGGAACCACCCATTTCTCAGTGCTTTCTTCGTTGCTTCTTCGTTGTTCCAATAGCCGCTAAACAACACACCACCACACGTGATAAGCTCCCCTTGTTCTCCTCGCGGCACGTCGTTTTCCTCTTCGTCGACAATACGAAAATAGTTGAACGCAAACGGTTTTCCGATGGCTTGGTATTGTTCCTTGACCCGATCAAGAGATGCTTCAAAACTCAAACTCGAATTGTTCGCGCCCGACTCCGTCGACCCAAAACCGTTGAAGAAGCGGATCCCACGATCCATAAAACTCATCATGACTGACTTCTCCACCGGAGATCCCCCGGAAATCACATACTGCAAACTCGACAAATCGCAAGTTTCAAAACGTGAGTCGCGCGTAATGAGCTTGAACATCCTCTCAACACCCATAAAGGCCGTTAAATGCTCCTGCTCCATCAAGCGATAGAACGTGTCCACCGAAAAAGCCTTATCAAGCATGAGACGACCGCCAACAAACATGATGACGAGCGAATAGCAGTTCCAACCCCCCGTATGGAAGAAAGGCATGGCCGTATAAATCCTGTCATGCTTACAAAGACCGAATTCTTTCATCTCAATAACCATATTCATGAATATATTGCGGTATGAAAGAATAGCGGCCTTCGGAAGACCGGTCGTACCACCCGTGTGAACAAGAATCGCCGGATCCTCGGGGTTGAGGCGGACGGTCGGTGCGGGAGGATAGGATCCTGCCCGCACGCTGACGAGCGAATAATCAGCTGTTTCGTCATCATCGATACTTATCGTATTGAAGGACACGTTGGACAGCTGACGGATCTTCGAGAGCTTGGCCGCACTCTCCTTTGCGTAAAACACTGCGGAAGGTGTCTCGTTTGTGAACATCACCGCAAGTTCCTCTGCCTTGAGCCGATAAGAATAAGCAACAAGTATGAGACCCGTCTTCAAGGATGCCATAAACATGGCGAGCATGGAAACATCGCTCGGGCAGAAGAATGCGACCCTATCCCCTTTTTTAAGCCCCAATTCATGTGTGCAAAAGCCAACCAACTGCTGCTCGTAAACCTGAAGATCCGCCCATGTGTAACGAACCCCAGTTTCGCAATCGCAAACTGCTTCCTTTTCTGGATTTCTACGATAATGCGACGAAAACATATCCTGGAAAAAGTGTTCCATGCCCCATCCTTTCAACCAGCCAAACAACCAGTTATCACCCGCAGTCCGTCCGTCTACAAATGACCGTTACTTCAAGACATCGCGAGAAATAACGATTTTCAGTACCTCGTCGGTACCCTCAACAATGGGAATAACGCGGGCGTCACGGAAGAGACGCGCGACACCGAAATCTTCGGTCAAGCCATAACCACCGCAAATCTGGATAGCGCGATCAGTGACAAACATCGCAGTTTGACCCGCAATCCACTTAGCCTTCGCGGCACCAGCGGTGATATTCTTCCCCTCGTCGCAGTCGCGTGCGACGTCAAACACCAGCGATCGGGCCGCCGAAAGCCGGGCTTCCATTTCCGCAAAGTACCAGGAAATGCCCTGATGCTTGCAAATCGGCTTACCGAACGTCACTCGTTGCTTAGCAAACATGGTAGCCTTCTCTAGGGCACCCTGGGCAATGCCAATAGCGCAGGCAGCATTGGCAAGACGACAAGAATCCAAAACAGCAAGAACATAGCGAAGACCATGATTCTCTTTGCCAATCATATTGATGGCAGGAACACGCATGTCCTCAAAGAACAGCTCTCCGGTATTGGAGCCATGCAGGCCGATCTTATGGAACATAGAGCCAACCTTAAAGCCCGGAGTATCCTTATGAACGAGAAACACGGAGGCGCCACCTGGCTCGGTTTCATTCGTGAGTGCAGAAACCAAGAAGTAGTCGAATACGTTGATGTAGCTGATGAAGGTTTTCTGACCATTGATCACCCACTCGTCACCGTCTTTTACCGCAGTCGTAGTAATGCCAGAAGAATCGGAGCCAGCATTGGGCTCAGTGAACCCCAATCCTCCCTGACCGCTGAGAAGACCGGGCATAAACAACTCAATCTGCTCCGGAGTGCCGACACGGGCAAGCAGTGTCGCAATGGGGTTGGAGCAACCCATGAAAGCCATGGCAAGGCTCGCTTGGGAAATTGTGGCATCAAGCGCACATTGCAGCGTCATGCTTCCACCAAAGCCTCCAGCTTCCTCAGGTACTGAAGCATTGGTGAAGCCAAGCTCGCGCATCTGCTCGAGCACATCCATCGGGCATATTTCCCTCTCGAGGTCGGTCATAACACGCGGCTCGAGCACATCACTGCGAAACTCTTCTGCAGCATCGATAATCAGCTGCTCATCTTCGGTAAGATATTTGCTGTAGAGACTCATTTTTGTTCCTTTCTGAGATATTGCGTGGATGGTCTTGATTAAAGAATTTCGTCCACAAGCTCTATGGCACTGTTTGCCGCAAGCTCAATGCCTACGCCATGACCGCCTACCTCGCCACCTACGAGATAGAGACCTGAAATAGGAGTTTTCTGATTGAGGCGAGAATCGCCAATCTGACCGACACACTGGGCAGCACCGATTGTGGCCCCAGTCTCACCCACCATCTTCTCAAGAGGAGCAATACCGAACCACTCCTTCCAGATTATGTGGTCACGAAAGCCAGGTGCAAAATCGTCGAGCGCATTCATAACAACCTCGGGAATCTCCTCAAGGATGCTTTCGGGTGTATCTGTGGGAAGCGGTGTGGCAACTTGCCACAACTGCTGACCTTCAGGAGCAATACCAACCGAGAAGTTAGACGGGCACACAAAGAACAAGTACGGATGCTCCGGCATGATGCCGTCTTCAATCTGAGAAAAATACTCAGCGCAGGGTAGCTCGGGAGCTTGGGAGAACATCTGCAGATCGGTGAGTTCTGCATCAAGAGCGATTTTAAGCGAAGGACCGGCGTTCGCCCACTTTAGTTTCTTCACCTTCATGCTGTAATGAGCAGGAAGATTTTCCTTGCCAACCAGGTTGAATACCGTATGCTTGACATCTGCGTTCGAGATGACAACAGGAGCGCGATATTCCTCTTCGCCTGCAACAACACCGACAGCTTCGCCGTTTTCGATAATGACCTTACTCACTGGCGTGGAGAGCTTGAGTTCTCCGCCCAGCTCTTGAAGAACCTCGACATACTTATTCGTGATGGTCATGCAACCGCCTTCGGGATATCCAGATGCACGGGCTGTTGCTTCCCACTGCAAACAGCGACCAAACTCGCCCATAGCAAGTTCCCAGCCTGGAACCGCACAATACACCTGACCGATAGTGTTGACGACCGAATGAACCGTCGGATCCATGGTGTACTTATCCAGATAGTCATCGAGCGTAATACCATCAAGTTCAGCAAAACGTTCCTCAGTCATAGAATAGACATCTTGAATAAAAGCCATCAAGCCGTTGAAATCCTCTTCGGAAACATATTTGGCAACATCGCGAGGAAACTTGAAATCTTCACCATGCAGACGGGTGATTGGACGCACCTTGTTGAACTTAATTGCATCAGGGAAGCCACAGCGCTCAAGAATTCCGCCAATAGGGCCAACAGACCCACGAGAAATCGTATGTACGCCGTAATCGACGACGAAATCTCCCTTAGTATACGAACTCAGGCGGCCACCAGGAAAGGCATTCTTTTCGAGAACAACCACCTTCTTTTCTTGAGACGCAAGGAGAACGGCAGCCGCAAGACCTCCTATCCCCGAACCGATAACAACAACGTCGTATTTCTCCATTTTCTTTCTCCTAACCGCAGACCATTTGCAGCAAACAGAACCTGAACTATTCCGTCTAAAAGGGTCTTCATATTCAATAGCTGCAAGACTCATGCCAACTCTGCTTTTCTATCAAAAGAATTAGTATGTGCTGACTCGCACATCATCGCGCCGACTCGCTCCCCAGCCGTAAATTACCTCCGAGAAAAATGTTACGCAAATATACACTGTGAGTAATTTGTATACATGATGTATAAAGGTGATTCCCAAAGCTAACGCATCGCCGGCCATCTGGTGAACGGATTACCCATGCGACACACCAAAGAATTCCCCCGACACGCGAAGATCGAGGGAATTCAGCAAACGGCTTGTTTCCAGCTTGCAGACTTCTTTGAAGGATGCCAAACAAGAACATGCTAGAGAAGTAAACCTGCCTCTTGGGCTTCCTTGCGAAGCTGATCGCGGAAATCCGGATGAGCGATGGAAATCATAGCCTCGACGCGCTCGGGGATACTCCGGTCCTTGAGCTTGACAATGCCCCACTCGGTGACCACGTAGTCGGCAAGGCTACGCGGAGTTGTGACTGCTGTACCCTGAGGCAGGCTCGCAACAATATTGGAGTGCACCACACCATCCTGATCAGTAAACGTTGAGTGTAGGCAAGCGAAGAATTTTCCGTTCTTAGACATATAGGCAGCAATGGCAAAGTCAAGCTGTCCGCCCGTGCCACTCACGGCATCATACCCGACACCCTCAGAAGCGGTCTGACCGGTAAGGTCAGACATAATTCCAAAATTGATAGCCATGAGGTTATCAAGCTGGCTAGCGATCCGCGGGTCATTCACCCAACCCTGGTAACGCTGCTCAACATCGGGACAGGTCTGGCACCATTCATACATGCGCTTTCCACCAACATACAGCGGGGAAACAATTTTGCCTGGTGCTATCTCCTTCTTGGAGCCATTCACAACACCGGATTCAACCAAGTCGATAACGGCCTCGCAAATCATCTCCGTGTGAATCCCGAGATCTTTCTTGTCGGCAAAAGCCTCGAGAATCGCGTTAGCCAAAGCACCGAAACCAATCTGGATGGTGGCACCATCCGGCACCTCGCTCGCAACATACTCGGCGATTTTGATCTCATTTTCATCAGGCTGAGCCAAAGGCACCTCGGGTAACGGATGATCTCCCTCGACAATGTAGTCAACTTGAGAAACATGGATACGAGTCTCGTCGATTCCTCGAACGAACGGAGTCTCCCGATTGACCTGAACAACCTTAACGTCACAAATCTCCATACAAGCACGTGTGGCATAAGCGCCGAAAGGCCCAACGCTCATGTAGCCATCCTCATCCGGAGCGCTGACCTCAGTGAAAACCATATTAGGTTTGTAGACATCAGTCATGAGCTTATCGATGTGCTGGAAGTTGAAGGAGTTCAAGTGAATATTGCCTTGTTTGATAAGCATACGTTCGATGGGGCCAAGAAAAGCACACTCGTAGCCAATATGACCCTTACCAGCAGCAGTGGCCCACTTGAAGGGCGCCAAGAAAAATCCGCTGACACAAGTGACATCATGGAGTTCTTCCATGCGCCCCTCGATAGCCTTACCGATGTCCATCGGCGCAGTCGCCATGGGGCCAAACCAGAAAACATCGCCGTCCTTGATGAGACCGGCTGCCGCTTCAGCGGTGATCAACTTGCTCTCGTAATCTTTCTTCCACTCCATGTCGCACCTTTCTCTTTCTTTGGTTCGCAATCTTGCTATCAGGTGCACATGCACCTGATTAAAGCAAATATCAGGTTGCCATAAGGACATCACTCCGCACACCTCACGTCACATGCCATTCCCCTGAGTCGAACCTCCTTCCCTTGTCGCATAGCGTGAGGTTTTAAGAAACGCCCTCTCTATACTTCTCTCCCTGCAAGGCTCATGCCAAGTCCATCGACGAATGATTGGCAACAAGAACGGTGCAGTTATCCCACATACTCGATGTTTCGTGGTTTTTTCTGATTAATTTCTGCTTCACGATTGTGTAAGGTACGGCAACAAGTCGTAAATGAATTTACACACTTCAATACACTCTGCGGTAACGGAGTAACACATGGACGACATAACCTTTAAAGCACGCTATCAATCGGCCCGTACGGGCTGGAAGAATTTCGTCGCTGACAAGGACTTCGACAAAAACACTGGCGTTAATCCAGATGTCTACCAATCATGGATAGAATCACGCGCAGCCGGCGTCTCTGCACTTGAAATGCAGCTCCCTCCCATTACCAAGCAAGACAAGAGCCTCGTAAACCAAGGCTACACCGATTACACCATCTTCCTTCATGATCGATTCTCTGCCTTCTTCCGCAAAAAGGAACGCCTCCTATCCATATTCGGAGGAGTTGGCCTTTGGATGGACAATCACTTGCAGGTGTTTCATAAACTTGGCGATTCTAAACTCATCGACAAACTGCGCGAGGTCAATATCAAATACGGAACATCGTTTCGCGAAGATCGTATCGGCACGAATGCCGTCGCCTTAGCCAACCAACTTAATGCAGAAACCTGGGTTATCGGTGACGAAAATTACCATCGAGCACTTAAGGAATACGTTACCTGTAGTTCGCCTCGTATGCGGCAGGGCTTCGTCGAGGGTTTCATGATGCTCATTTTCCCCCTGTCGGAATTCAACGAAACCAAGCTCTTTCTATGTGATTACATGCTCGATGCGTTCTATCATCTTTACGACGATGAAGAGAGATTGGAGCACGCTTCTCGAAACATGATCATTAAGGCTTCGCTCAGAAGAACCAACTCCTGCTATTTTGTATGTGACACCCTTGGCAGACTCGTTGAAGCCAGTGACAATTTCTATCGTCTAATGCGAACCGACCCACAGCTTGTCGCAGGAAAGCCCATAGACACCACATTCACCTTTGTCCCTTCGCTGTCCAATCGCTTCGCGGGAAAGAAAGAGGAAACGTTCCAATGCACCATCAAGGAGCCTCAAACTGGCACCGCGCGCCGGTATACGGTTGAGAGCTTTCCTGTCATGGTTAACAGCTCATATAGTTCCGGCACACTTTTCATTCTGACAGATGCTAAATCAATGTCTGAGTATATCAAGAGAATGTCGAGCAAGAGAAACCCTTACACCTTCGACCAGATTGTGGGCAATTCAGAGTCTTTCCGAAACGCCATTCAACTCGCTATAGCAGCCGCGAAAAGCTCGAGTAGCATTCTCATCCAAGGCGACAGCGGCACGGGCAAAGAGCTCTTTGCCCAAGCCATACACGCTCAACGCTTCCCCGATACGGACAAACCCTTTGTGGCCATCAACTGCGGCGGTTTATCTCGAGATTTACTGAACTCTGAGCTTTTCGGCTACGTGGAGGGTGCGTTTACCGGAGCCAAAAAAGGCGGAGCTCCCGGCAAATTCGAACTCGCCAACGGAGGTACGCTCTTTTTCGACGAAGTCGGAGAAATGCCCTTGGAAATGCAGGCTGCCCTTCTTCGCGCTCTTGAAGAACGCGCCATCACCCGCGTGGGGGGCTCAATGCGCACCCCCATCGACGTCCGCATTCTTTCGGCAACGAATCGCGATCTATGGCAAATGGTACAAGAAGGTACCTTTCGGCTCGATTTATATTACCGCCTCAACGTTATTTCCATTCGGATCCCTCCCTTAAGAGATCGCAGAGACGATATTCTCATGCTCGCCAACCATTTCATCGAAGACTTCTCTTCTGAACTTGGCAAGAACATAATCGGTTACTCCGAAGAATACGAGCGTCATTTATTGGCTTATGACTGGCCTGGCAATGTTCGCGAACTTAAAAACGTCATCGAGCGCAGCGTCAATCTCGAAGAAGGTCCGCTACTTATCGATTGCTCCTATCTTCGCTCGCTCAGCAGAAGCGCCCATAACGAAAAATACGGAATTACAGGATCTGCGGAACTGTTTACCTCACTCAGACCATCGAACTATCAGGATTACGAAAAAATCCTCATTGAAGAGCTCTTAATCACCCACCGTGGAAATAAAACCAAAGTTGCATCGGAGTTGGGTATCTCCCGAAAAACGCTCTACAACAAGATGCACCGATATGGCATGAGCCTTTCATAGTAGTCTCAATCTGCCCCACGATTATGCCGAAAGAAGGTCAACCCTCTTGGTATTGTCAGCCAGCATAAGAGCAACCCCGAAAGCAACAGCAACAACCAAGCAAACCATTAGCGCACACCAGCTGCTTCGCTCCCAACTCATCGAGACTCCATGCATGGATCTCAGAGGTCTTCTTATCGAAGCCGTCGCCAACAATCCCCTTCTTGATGTGAACGAGGAGAGCGAGGTTTTCACCAACGGAGAGAGAGCTATCGGTTTAGCGGAGGGGCAAAACGACAGCGTGACCGCAAATGTCAACGTCAGCAGCACTATCTCCGTTCATCGCTTGACCCGACTGTCGACCCCATCACTTAAGGATGCGCGCGATTATGCCGCCTCGCAGCCTGACAACATCGACTATCGTATAGACCTGCGCCTTTCCCTGCTCAAAGAGTTCCGTACTGCGCAGTCGCAGGCAATCGCGGAGGCAGTTATCGATATGCTCGACGAAAGAGGATACTTCGTCGGAAACCCAAGCGCCATCGCCATGAAATGCCACTGCTCGGTAGAGTCTGTCAATGCGACACTCGATCACATTCAGCTTTATTTTCATAACGGAATTGGCGCGCGAAACGCAATCGAAGCGGTATGTCTGCAACTTCCCGAGACGTGGCGCACGCTCGCGTCTGACGTCCTCACGAATAATCTCAGAGACATGAAAGCAGGACATTATTACAAAATAGCTAAAGAGCACGGGATATCAGAGAAGCGACTATTCGATCTTCTCGCAGAATTGAAATCCATTGAATTAGTCCTTCCCTCCCTCGATGAGAATAACGCCACAGCCTATGTGTATCCTGATATCATTGCCCGTGTTACCCATGGTTGTCTTGAAGTAACTATTCCCGGAAGAGAACCCCCTCCTCTCCGAATGAGCAATTATCTTAAGCTTCTCAACAACAGGTCAATTTCCGACGAAGATCGCTTTTTCATTTCAAAGAAAGCTCGCGAGGCTCAAGATTTCCTATCTGCACTTGATGCCCGTACTACCCTATTGGAGAATTTCGCCCACCTCCTCATACAAAAAGAATGCGATTTTCTCACAACAGAAACGGCAAGACCCCGCCCTCTGAGAATGGATGATGTTGCTGAACAGCTTGGCGTCAGCACCTCCACTGTCAGCCGCCTCTGCAAGAATAAGTTCATACAAACGGGTCGCGGACTGCTTCCTTTTGGTTATTTCTTCAAGAAGAGCTTTGTCGTCGTTGAAACTCCCTCTGGACAACAAGCGCTTCAAAGCGATAAAATCTCCCAATTGGTAGAATCTATGATCGCCAACGAAGACCCAACCAAACCCCTGAGTGACCAGCAAATCGCAGAGAACATTAGCAAAACAGCAGGCATTGTGCTTGCTCGGCGAACTGTTGCTAAGTATCGAAGCAACGCAGGCATTCCTAATAGTACTGCCCGTCGAAAGCAGTAACTCAACAGGAAGGATCTCAGGATGAACTGGATCAAGGAGTATCAGGCGCGTCTCAGCTCGCCTGAAGCAATACTTGATTGTTATATCAGCAACAATATGAGCATCATGGTGGGTGGAATGTTCTCCGCCGTGGCCCTGTTGCAGCCTCTCCTTCGCCGTATTGAGGACGGTCTTTACTACGGCATCGAGATGTTTGGGTCATCTCTTGATGGCCCCTACGATTTCGCAAATCTCAAATGCTCGCCCAATCAATTCAAGCTTCACTCCTTTTTCGCGGGAGTGAACGAACGCAGTGGCTTTAGCAATCCCTGCATACAACCTTTTCCGATGAAATACAGCAATTTGGATCGCATTATGGCTAAGATCAAACCCGATCTTGTCATAGCCATGGTTACTCCCCCCGATGACGAAGGCTACGTAAACCTCGGTGTCAACGGAATGATTGCTTCTGCTCTCCCCTTCTGCACCCATGCGGTCGCCCAAGTGAACAGCAAGCTTCCTCGCTGCAAGGGCGGAATAATGCGTCACCATATATCAGAGTTTGACGCTTTCGTGGAAAACGACCAGGAGCTTTACACCTACCCCCTTCCGACGATCACTCCTGAAGACGAGATGATTGCGGGCTTCGTTGCCGAGCGAATATCTGACGGGGCATGCATTCAACTTGGCATTGGCACTATTCCTAACGCTATAGGCAGAGGACTAAGAAGCCATGAGCACCTGGGCGTTTTCTCTGAAATGATTTCCGATATCATGCTCGAATTAATGGAGACTGGAGTCATCGACAACAGCAGGAAGACACTCATGCCAGGGATTACCGCCGGGGGATTCGCCATGGGCAGTACACGCGAATTCTACAGCACCTTGAGCAGGCGCGACGATATAGAGATTCTTCCCTTTTCCAAAATCTGCGACATACCAACCATTGCGAGCCACGACAACTTCGTTTCCGTCAATTCAGCCCTATCTGTCGATTTGACAGGACAGGTTTGCGCCGAAAGCATCGGGTCTCGCTACTATTCGGGAGCAGGAGGACAACTCGATTTTATGACAGGAGCGCAACTATCGAAAAACGGTCAATCGTTCATCGCCCTGAAAAGCGCAGCGCATACCAAACATGGCTTGGTATCGAGAATTGTACCAACCCTTGAGCCTGGAAGCGTCATCACAACCCCTCGGACTTGCGTCCAAAACATTGCGACGGAGTACGGCTGTGTTGATCTCTCTTTGTGCAGCGCGAGAGAAAGAGCCGAGAGATTAATTAGCATCTCACACCCCGCCTTTCGCGAACAGCTTGCACATGATGCCCGAAAGTGCGGCTATCTCAGCTAATGTCGCACAAAACGAATTGAAAGGACTAACCATGAGCTATCACCACGAACACGAGCACAATCATCATCACCACGACGCCGTTGAGGCATCAACCACCAGCGAAGAAAAGATCGCTTTGTTGCGCTACATGCTCGCCCATAACACTCATCATGCTGAGGAACTTGCCACTCTCTCCATGAACGCCTCCGAAAAAGCCGAAGCTGTCTTCTCTCGTGCCCTCGTACACTTCAATGAATCAAACGCTCTTCTAGCCGAGTACATCCAGATGATCGAGGCTGATTAGTATGTGCCTAGGAACCGTTTTCGTAAGCCATGACGGCATTGACGAGCAAATCTGTACAAGCGTAACACATGTGGATATCCAAGACGAAGCCTTGGTTTTCACCGATCTTCTTGGGTGCCATACGAGAGTTCAAGGCATGATTTACGAAATGGATCTAGCTGAATCACGCATCTATGTAAAAGAAAGCCTTCCCTCATAGCGAAGCCTCCGAAATTAGATAGTCTTTGACACGCGCTGGCCCTTTGGCGCATCGGTACGAAAAGGGCGCATCACTGCCCTCTGGCAACGATGCGCCCTTTATTACATGCTGTGGCATTCTTGGAATTCAAGCGGGTCTGCGGCACGATGCGAAGTGCGATGCGAAGTGCGGCTTCGCGGGCACGTGCTCTCCCATTCGTAATCTGGGGATTCACAAATTGTCAGCCATTTATAGTGGTACGTTTATTATAATCGTACCACTATAGATAATGCTCATTCCTAAGGAGACTCCCTTGGTCTTTGTCGGACGCGAACGAGAGCTGAAAACTCTTCAAGAATCTTATGAAACGCCCGAATTCCAGATGCCTGTCATATACGGACGGCGACGCGTGGGGAAAACAAGCCTTATCAATCAGTTTGTGAAGGACAAGCCGACCATTTTCTTCTCCGCCCGCGAAACTACCGCGCAGGAAAACCTCCGAGCACTCAGCAGAGCTATCGCAGAGTCGACAGATCTTGGCTCGCCCCTGCCTACAGACGCCCCTGCTCCTCTCTTCCCATCCTTCGAAGAAGCGTTCGCCTACATCTTTAAGCTCGCCGAAAACAAGCGCCTCGTTTTCGTCATAGATGAGTATCCCTACCTTGCCAAAAGCGACAAGTCAGTTTCTTCTTTGCTTCAGCATGCAATCGACCATCGCAGTTTCAACTGTCAACTCTTTCTCGTTCTGTGTGGCTCTTCCATGAGCTTCATGGAGCATCAGGTTTTGGGGTACAAAAGCCCTTTGTATGGTCGCCGTTCAGCACAGATCAAGGTAAATCCCTTTGGTATACAACAGGCATCGTCCCTGCTTGAAGGTGTGCCTGCCGAAACCATCGTGTCGTGGTACGGAATCACAGGGGGAATTCCTCTCTATCTTAACCAATTCAATTGCAACCTTTCCTTACAAGAAAACATCGCGCAAAATGTATTACGCACCAATTGCTTCCTCTTCGGCGAGCCCGATTCGTTTTTGCAGCAAGAACTGCGCGACCCGGCAAATTACAACGCCATCATTCAAGCGGTTGCGTCTGGAGTAGGTAGAATGTCTGAGATAGCAAACGTCTCGGGCATTTCCACGACATCGCTTGCTCCCTATTTGAATTCGTTAATTGAGCTGGGTATTTTAAGGAAAGAGCAGCCCGTCATAGACACAAACAAAAAGAAGATGCGCTATGTGCTGAACGACAACCTATTCCGATTCTGGCATCGCTTCGTCCCGCGCTACCTCACCCCGCTGCAAGCGGGTCGGGAAGACGCCGTTGCAAAGCTCATTTACGAAAGCCATCTGTCGACTTTTTTGGGGCCAACATTCGAAGACGTGTGTCGCCAATGGCTTGTAGACAGAATGGGCAGCGAATACATCCCTCTTATCTTAGAGATGGGTAGATGGTGGGGAACCGACCCTAAACGTAAAGAGCAAGCCGAAGTTGACATCGTGGGCCTGTGCGACGACGACTCGATGATCTGCGGCGAATGCAAGTGGCAGACGAAGCTCACGGACGTCGAAGTCCTGCGAACACTTGAACATCGTTCGGAGCTGATTACAGGGAATCGGGATAAGCGGTTGTTTCTCTTCTCGAAAAGCGGGTTCACCGAAGAATGTCGCAAAGCCGCGAAGGAGGTCGGCTGTAGACTTGTTTCTCTTACAAATATGGATTTCGAAGCATAAGTGCAATTATTGCCGATACCGGCAATAATTGTTCATCTCTGCTACACTTACGACAGCAGGTTCTTGCCGCAAGGAAAGTGGGCGACGATGGAGTTTCTTTCTGCAGCCGAAATTGCCACGCTCTGGGGTGTTTCTGAACGAAGCGTTCGTAACTATTGCGCTCAAGGTCGTGTTCCTGGCGCAGTTACGATCGGTAAAACATGGAGTATCCCCGCCGATGCGGAAAAGCCAAAGCGCGCAAGCAAGCACCAGGCAAACGAGAACAAGCAGGATAGCAGCGCCCTTCTCACGCGCCTGCTTGAGGAAAAGTCCGCAGCGGTTCATGGCGGAATCTATCACAAGCTCCAAATTGAGCTTGCCTACAACTCCAATCACATGGAGGGGTCGCGCTTGTCGAAGGATCAGACACGCCTGATCTTCGAGACATCTACCGTCAGCGACGAGGGCGCTGCACTGCGCGTTGACGACATTGTTGAAGCGTCCAACCACTTCCGATGCGTCGACTATTGCCTGGAAAACGCGCGGAAGCCCTTGTCAGAGAAGATGCTCAAAGACCTCCATCGCTTACTGAAAGCGGGGACGTCTGATTCTAGCCTGTCATGGTTTGCCGTAGGCGACTACAAGCTGCTCCCCAACGAAGTTGCGGGCAACATGACGGTAGAGCCAGAGGGCGTTTCTTCCGCAGTCGGAAAGCTTCTTACCGATTATTGCCCAAAGCGCCAGCATACGCTTGACGAGATTATCGACTTTCATGTGCGCTTTGAGCGCATCCACCCCTTCCAAGACGGCAATGGTCGCGTGGGCCGTCTCGTCATGTTGAAGGAGTGCCTTGCAAGCAACGTCGTTCCCTTCGTTATCGCGGAAGACATGAAGGCGTTCTACTATCGCGGGCTTTCCGAATGGGACAATGAGCGGGGTTTTCTTACGGACACCTGCCTTGCCGCCCAAGATCGTTTCAAAGAATGGATGCGTTACTTCCGCATACCATATGCAGCGGAGAAGCCGTAAGGAGCTTTAGCTCCACACCTCGCACTTGCTCGAACATGGCAGCGTTGCTGACGATGAAGTGACGCATCTCAACGAAGGACTTCATGATTTGCACGCTTACATCAATGGCGACCTGGCTGCGAAGCACCGCTGACAGCATTGCAACGCCTTGCTCGGTGAATACCTGTGGTGAGTAGCACCACCACGAGTCCTGAATTCGCAGATTGGGGTGTAAGGTCGCAATTTGCGACCTTAGGGCATTCTCTTCCGTCTTGGTTACCCTAAAGCAGAATTCTTCCGGAAACCGCACCCTATTCCTGCGCACTGCTTCATTGATGCGCTTAGTCTCGACCTGATACAGCGTCGCGAGATCACTGTCGAGCATGACTTGTGTACCACGCACTGTATATATGAGGTCGCGTATGATCGGCTCGTTCTCAGGGACGATTGAGACCGATGTGTCTTCTTCCGCCTTCACGGGCTTGATGGACGAGTCCTTCTCTTCTCCTGCCGTGATTTACGCCCCTTTGCTCTTAATCTGATGAGGTGAATTATACTGAACGGGGAAGGCGCTTGTGCGGAAGTGCCTTCTTTGTCAGTCTTTACGCGATTGCGACACATGGTGAGCCTTTGCCGCGCAGCTCTAAGAAACCCGTACATTAGAGCGAAGAAAACAAGAAAGGAAGAACGTGCGGCCGTCCGCACCGATTTTGCGTGCAAGCGCTCATCGATGCGTTGTGAAACGGTGTACCGACAAACTGCGGAACGCCACACCGAAGCAAACGCAATATACACTGTACCGTAACGAAGGGGCTGCATCGGGAGTTTCTTGATGCCCTTGAAGCAGCCCCTATGATGTCGTGTGTGAGAGCGGTGTTGGCCGATTAGGCCGCCTTGGTTAGGCTTGCCAGAATGGTGGCAAGCTCTTCGGGAGTGTCGAAGGTGCGTGGATCGTCGGCGTCGCCCACCACGACGACCTCGCCCTTCCACGTGGTCGGACGCACCTGCGAGACATCGGCCGCAGGTGCGGGTGCGTCGTTGGCGGCATCGTCTTGCTTCTCGGCTTCGAACTTATCGGTGCGGATGAAGTAGCGCGGCTGGAAATCGTCGGGCTCGGGGAAGTCCTCGCGTGTGAAGTTGTACTTCAGGCCATCGATCACAGCCGCCACGTTATCCTGTACGGGGAAAGCGGCGTCCAGCGGCAGCAAACCCTTTTCGCTGTTGAATGCAGAGACATCCCCTACATACACGGTACGAATGCGACGGCGGCGCACTTGCTCGAACCGCACGATAACGGCAATTCCCAGCGCAATGACAACCCACCAGATAATTGACAGCACCAAATCGAGCGGGTTGTCCACGCGATTAAAGCCTAGGTAGTACCACAGCCACAGCAGAAACGCCGACAACAGGACCAGCAGGGCAAACACGATGACGTTGCTCTTCTTCATGGTTGCCCTTCCCTACTCGTTCGATCCGGCGGCTGCCATGGCGGGCGCGCCCTTGCGGAACAGGGGATCAGCCCCACCGCCCACATGGGAAGACGCCGCGGGGGCGGGGTCATCGCCCCCGGTGAGATTGTCTTCGTACTTCTTCAGGCGACGCGAGAACAGCGCCCGACGAATAGCCACACACACCGAGAACAGCGCCGTTGCGATGATGCCCAGAATGATGTAGAAGTGCACCCAGCAACTTACGTGCTCGGCAGCAGCAAGCGGCGTAGCGGCATCTTCGATATCCGACTGAGCGAGCGGCGTGGCGTCGTCGCCGATAACGGCCTCGGCCGCACCCTCAAGCGCATCTACGATGGGGGTAATTACCGGAGCCAACGTACCATCAGGCACCACACCCGGCGTAGGTGTAGGTGCAGGCGTCGGGGTAGGCGCAGGCGGCACAGGCGGTGTGGGCGGCGTCGGCGGCACCGGAGCAGCCGTGATGGTGAAGTCCCCCGGCACAACGGTAATGTCGTAGTTCGGGTTCGCCAAATACGTTGCCGTCAGAGCATCGGGGTAGATACCCACAGTCTCATTGTCGTTGCTACGCACGTAGTTAACAACGCCCAAGTCGCCATCGGCCACTAGGCCGTCAACCAAACCCGTAAAGACAGGATCATCAGCACCCTCAACCTTGCTGGCGTTATTCACGGTAATGGTCACCGGTGCAGGCGCGATGCTGATTGTCGCAGAAACCGGATCCGTTTCAGCGTAGTTCAGAGCCTGAGCCTTCACGTACACCGTATGTTGCCCGGCATCTGTATAGCTCGGATTGGTCTCAGACCATGGGCCGTCTGCCGAAGTCGCGTACAGCAACGTGGAACCCTCTACCGCAGCAGATGCAGTAACCTGCGAAGGTAGCCCATCGTAGACCTTA
Organism: Adlercreutzia sp. ZJ138; assembly: GCF_011038935.1. Classification (NCBI taxonomy): domain Bacteria; kingdom Bacillati; phylum Actinomycetota; class Coriobacteriia; order Eggerthellales; family Eggerthellaceae; genus Adlercreutzia; species Adlercreutzia sp. ZJ138. Next base: position 68,686 of record NZ_JAAKEA010000014.1, read on the forward strand.
TTCATGCCGTTAGCATCAGCATCGATTGTTACCACATTCGCGTTAGAGTCGATGATAGTGAAATCACCTGGCTCCACCGTGTAGGTATAGTTATCGCTCAGGTTCTCAACAACAGCTGTCAAAGTGTCCTCATACATACCAACGTCGACATTGGTGTCAGTATCAATGCGAGAGTAAACCACATTGCCAAACGTATCCATGTCCTTGGCAACAAGGCCCTCGTCGTTGGTCACGTTGCCCTGAGCATCAACCTGCGCCGCACTGGTAGACCCATCGAACTCAGGATCATCGTCGCCGAACATCTTCGACTTGTTGTTAACGGTGATAACAACCGGACGCGGGGTGATCCGGTAGGTCACCGAAGTTGTACCAGAGTAGTTACCCGTGCCGGTGACGGTTACGGTAACTGTGCCGACATTGGTGACGTCCTCGCTGTAGGACAGCGTGTAGTCGGTGTCCTTGGTAAGGGTCGTATTGCCATTCTTGACAACAGGCTCTTGCTTTTGCTCGCTACCGTTGTAGGCAACGTTAGCCAAAGTATCTACCGTCATGTCTTGGGTAGCTACGCCCTTAGGCTCGATGGTTAGCGTGCCAGGTGTAGTCGTGATGGCGTAATTGCGCGTTACCTCGGTCTCGCCAGCCCAGATCGTGACATCCTTGTCTGCGGTGATGGTGCCCTCGTGGGTGCCTACGTTTATGCCCTTAGCCTCGGCCGTCGCCCGGTACGTGTGGCCCTCAACCAAGTCTTCGCCATCATTGCTGACGCTGATACCAGTCAGCGTGATCTCGCTGCCGGTATAGGTGCGCGTGTCAGACTCGCCGGTCAAGGTGATCGGACGCGGGGTGATCCGGTAGGTCACCGAAGTTGTACCAGAGTAGTTACCCGTGCCGGTGACGGTTACGGTAACTGTGCCGACATTGGTGACGTCCTCGCTGTAGGACAGCGTGTAGTCGGTGTCCTTGGTAAGGGTCGTATTGCCATTCTTGACAACAGGCTCTTGCTTTTGCTCGCTACCGTTGTAGGCAACGTTAGCCAAAGTATCTACCGTCATGTCTTGGGTAGCTACGCCCTTAGGCTCGATGGTTAGCGTGCCAG